>DASCOW010000313.1:0-4373 GCA_036012205.1 Verrucomicrobiota bacterium | reverse complement strand
CCGTTCTTCCTCTACTTCCCCATGCCCTCGCCGCACACACCGATCGCGCCCGGCAAAAGCTTCAAGGGCAAAACCGGCATCAGCGATTACGCCGATTTTCTCGTGGAAACCGACTGGGCTGTCGGGAAACTTTTGAAGGCGCTGGACGACACCGGCCAAGCCAACAACACAGTGGTTATTTTCACCTGTGACAACGGCACCTCTCCCAAGGCGGACTTCCCGCAGCTCGACACGGCGGGCGTGCACCTCAACGTCAACTGGCGCGGCTGGAAAGCCGACGCCTACGAGGGCGGCCATCGCGTGCCGTTCATCGTGCGCTGGCCGGGGCAGGTGAAACCCGGCACGCGCAGTCATGAGATCATCGTGCTCACCGACATCATGGCCACCTGCGCCGACATCCTCGGCATCGACCTTCCCACCGACACTGCGGAGGACAGCGTAAGCCTGCTACCCGTTTTGCGAGGCGAAAAGGTGGAGAAGCCGCTGCATGACGTTGTAATTCATCATTCCGTTAGCGGCCACTTCGCCATTCGAAAGGACCAATGGAAACTGCTGCTGTGCCGGGGCTCCGGCGGCTGGAGTCCGCCGCGGGAGGCCGAGGCCGCGAAGAAAAAACTGCCGATGCTGCAGCTTTACGACTTGGCCAGCGACCCACGGGAAACGAAAAACCTGCAAGCCAAGTACCCCGGCAAAGTGGTGGAACTGGCCAACGGCTTGGCCAAGGCCATTCGCGAGGGGCGCACCATTCCCGGCCCGCGCCAAGCAAACCAAGGCTGGCCCAACACCATCCCCAAGCCGATCCGCGAAAAATTCCCGCAACTCGCCGAACCAAAAATCAAATCGTAAACAACGGCCTCGATCGACTCAGCGCACCAAAAGTCAGTCCAGCAGGTAGGCCACAAGATCGAGAATTTGTTGCTCTGTCAGTATGTTCACCATGCCGGGAGGCATGTTTGAGATGTCCAGTTTTTTGCGACTTTCGATAAGCGCTTTGGCCAAGGTGACCGGCGCCGCCGTCGCTGACAAACTTCGCAACCGCACCACGGCATCCGTCTCCTCCTGCACTTGGCCAAGGTGTACAACGCCATCGCTCATAGAGAACTGTTGCATCATATAAGCCTCGTCTATAGTTCGCGACGGCTCGAGGATTGACTCGAGTACTACCCTGGGTTTCATCCGCTTGGCCAGGCCGGTCAGGTCAGGTCCAACGCTGCCGCCGCGCCCCTTGACCCGGTGGCACTGCGCGCAGCCCGCCTTCTCGAACGCACGTCTGCCTCCTGCCATCGAGCGCCCGTCATCCAGCACTCCCAACATTGGCTCTAGATCGGCCATCTTCCAGTTTTTCACGAAGATGGCACTTGGTTCTAGGCCGCGGATCCAGTCACGGAAAAGATCGACTGCCGAGTGATCCACCGCGCTCGATACCAGCGGCGGCATCTGCCCCCTGCCCCTTTTGCTCAACCGCTGCAGCAGCACCGATTGATCCGGTTCGCCTGGTGACACCAGCATGGCATTGGCGATACCGAAGGTGTCATGCTGCGGTCGCGCCTCGACAAGGTTCATTTCAGTCCGTGCCGTGTTCTGCCGCAGCACCATTTTTGAGTTGCCTCCACCTGCCTCAACGTGGCAGGGAGCGCAGTTGATGTGAAGATAGGATCGCACCCGCCGTTCCGCCCCTGCCCCTGAGTCGTACGGATCAACCAGTGTACCGCGAAACGAGGAGGGAACTTTAGGTGGATTGCGGAAAAACCCGGCGTTGCTCAGCACCCGAAGTTGGTTGTCGGTGACCGGACCGTAGGCATGTTCCCTGTTCAGGTTCATACCGGAGATGCCAAGGATAAAACCGGCTGCACGGCCATGGCAGACCATGCAGTCCGCCCGGCTTGGAAACACCCAGTCCTGCCGACGATAGCCGCCCGGTGCTTTTTTGTCGGCTACCCGCAGCGTCGCCTTGGCCCCGTTGCGCGGAACAAGTTCCGCATCGGTCTGGGCTTCATTCCAGCGGTAAGTGTAACCGTTCCATTCCTTCTCTTGAAGCAGGAAGACTCGGGTCTCTACCCGGAACGGCTTGGGCAAGCCGTTGTGATGCTCGCGCTGAACCGTCAGCGTCTGCACGAGAGCTGTGCCCTCGGGAAAACTCCATCCACCCGTTCGGTTGTACCCGACCTGCCCAGTGCCGCCGGGGACAGCCATAGCACGCTTGGCTTCGGCACCGTCATACCAAGCGGAGGCGATCACAGAGTACTCGACCACTCCCGGGCTTGTCTTGTGCGCGGCCGTGTCGGCGAACAGGCCGGTCTCGCTCAGGCGGGTCGCAAACGACTGCACCTGACGCACTCGAGGACGGGGCAGCAACCGGTAGAACCCACTGGCATGATCGATAACCAGCAGTTCCCCCGAGCGCGACTCGGCAAAACCGGCAACGCCCAGGACCGTGTCGGCGATTTCGCGATGCGCAACAACATCCGTGCCATCGTGTTTGAGTGCCCAAATCTTACCCGTGCTATGATCGCCATAAATGTAATGCTCCCGCAGATCCGGCCACTTGACGCCGTGATACACCACACCCCCGGTGAGCGATCGAGATTCCGAATGTGGATGTTCTGCTGTTGGCAGCGTGAGCGGTTGTGGGCCAAGCTTGCGATTGAGATAGAACGGATGGCTCCCCTCGTAAACACTCCAACCGTAATTCTCCCCGGCTCGAATCAGATGTACTGTTTCCCACAAGTCCTGCCCGTTGTTACCGGCCCAGATTTGGCCAGTCTTCGCGTCCACCGCCAATCGCCATGGATTGCGCAGGCCATAGGCGTACAGTTCCGGGCGCGCATTGGGGACCTTGACGAAGGGATTGTCCGGCGGAATGGCATATGGCTTTTCCGGCGTTGACGTGCGTACGTCAATTCGCAACACACTGCCAAGCAGATCGTCCAGCGTCTGACCGGACACCCAGTCATCCGAATCGCTACTGCCGTCGCCGGTGGTGACGTAAAGCATCCCGTCGTGTCCGAACACCACCCCACCGCCGTTATGTCCCTCCGAGTGCCACTCGATAATGACATGCTCACTCGCTGGATCAACCACCGCTCCCCGTTCATTATTCAAAAGAAACCTGGAAATGCGGTTTCGCTTTTCACCGCTCAAGTGTTTCATGTTGCTGAAAAGGTAAATGTACCCGTTCGATCGGTAATCCGGATCGAAACAAAATGAGTAGGAATTCCGACCGGGCAGCTCCAACAACTTAAGGCGTTTGTCCGTCAATGGATCATCTCGAAAGGCGAAAAGACCGGAGTGGTACAACAACACGAACAACCGATCCGCGTTTGGCTCGGAAGCGATGAAGATCGGCTCTTTCCAAGTTATGTTCGTGTACACCTGTTCAACCGTGTACGGCAGTGACGGCTCGGGAGATCCAACGAGACGGGTATTCTCCCAGCGCTCAAGATTGACCAACCCGAACGGTTCTGTTTCCTCCTCATCAAATGCTTGACCAAGCGGCAGCCAGGCAGCAAACGACACCACACAGGAAATCTCCAAGGCACGCAGGAATGTCAACCGGAACATGGGCGAAGGAAGCTAACGGCACCTGCGCCGCTGGGCAAGGTCAAGCGCCGCGTCGTGCCTTTAAAATACCATCCAGCAGAGAAGTGTCGTCAGCACCAGCAGAATCACCGACGAGATGATGCGGTCTTTCGTGGGAAAGTTGAGGTTAAGCTCCGTCGTCCACGGCTTGGGCCGGTTGCGTCTGGACATCCGATTGACTTGGCCAATGTCGGTAGCCAGCGGCAGTTCACGGAAATTAGGATCATTGTACAGTTCCGCCTCCGGTTCGTCCGGCGGAGCGAATGTCAGCGGCTCGTCCTCCTTGTGCACCAGTTCGCCAACATCCATCGTCAGTGTTTCGCCCGGCGCGGTGGCAACCTCAAGGCTGGCAGTTTTGGGCAAAGCGGATTTGCCAGTCGTCACCGCATTGTCCTTTTCCAAACTTGAATGACCAGCCGAGAAACCGACCGACTCCGGCTCGGTCGGATCGGTGATACGCTCCTCCGGCAGACGACGCGACAGTTCAATTCCTCCAAAGCTTTCCCCTTGAACAGCGATCAACTGCTTGAGCTTGGCCAGTTCGAGCACGGCAAGAAACGTTGTGATGACCTCGAGTCGGCTGCCGGCCGACTCAAACAATTCAGCAAAGGGAATTGTCTCACGCTCCTCAAGGATGCTCCGGATAAGAGCAATTTTTTCCGTAACCGACCATCTGTCAGCGACAATTTCCCTTGTAGTGCCAGCGCGTTTCTTCTCGGCATCATCAAATCGCTTGAGAATCTCATTCACGGCGCCGATGAGATCGAAAACAGAGGCTTCTTTCGGTGCCTGCG
>DASCOW010000312.1:0-2359 GCA_036012205.1 Verrucomicrobiota bacterium | reverse complement strand
CAAAGCAAATCCAAAAACAACAGGTCGACCGGGAGCACATGGTCTCGGCGGTGGACTTGCTGCCGATGTTGCTTGATGCGGTGGATCTGCCAAGCCCCAAGCGGCTTGATGGCCGTTCGTTTTTTCCCTGCTAAAGGGCAAAGCGCAAACTGGGCGCGACGCGATCTTCGCCCAGTTCCACCACATTCATGGCCGAAACCCATACCCGATGCGCTCGGTAATCACGCGCGAATACGTCTACATTTTCAACCCATGGTCCAACGGTAAACGCGTCTATCGTGCTGAGCCAATGTCCGGCCTGACTTTTCGCACGATGAAAAGGGCGAGCGAGAATGATCCCCGTTTGGCCAAGCGCGTACGTCACTTCGAATACCGGACAGTCGAGGAATTTTACGACTTGAAATACGATCCCTACTGCCTTAGGAGGTTGGCCGTTGGACAAAAAGCGAAAACCCCGCCAGCGGCGTTGAGGGCACTCCAAAAGAGGATGCGCGACTGGATGGTGCGGCACGGCGACTTCGCTTTGGATGCGTTCGATCATCGCGATTCGCCCGAGGTGCTTGAGCAATTTTTGAAGGACTACACTGAACGTTCAAGGAAAGAGGTTGAGGCGCTAAAACCTTACGAGGAAACCAAGCGATATCGTTTTTGACGTGATGAATCTACTCACCATTTCGGGGCAGCACGAGTACGGCGGGAAGCCGTTTCCATTGGCGATCAAGCCGCCGGAAGGTTCCCTGTCGGAAGGTTGCGAGTGGGCGGGAGGAGTTACTGGTGAATTATCCAAAGCGGCCTTTGAGCACGGTGCCGTGCTCTTGCGTGGCTTGCCCCTGGTCACGCCGGAGGATTTCGACGCGGTCGTTCGCGCGTTCGACCTCCCGAACTTCTCCTACGAGGAATCCCTCTCCAACGCCCACCGCATCAACTTCACGCCGCGTGTTTTTTCCGCCAACGAGGCGCCGCCGGCTGTCACCATTTTTCTGCATCACGAAATGGCGCAGACGCCGATCTATCCGAGCAAGCTGTTTTTCTTTTGCCAAACAGCAGCCGATGAAGGCGGCGCGACGCCGATCTGCCGCTCTGATGTCTTGTGGGAACGCCTGAGCGAACAGCGCCCCGGCTTCGCCGAGGCCTGCCGCTCCAAGGGATTGAAATATTCCAACGTCATGCCGGGTGAGGCTGACGAGTCGTCCGGCATGGGGCGCAGTTGGCAAAGCACTTTCAGCGCGGCCAGCCGCGAAGCCGCCGAGGCGCGCTTGGCCAAGTTGGGCTACTCGTGGGAATGGCAGGCCAACGGCGATCTCCGGGCCACCACTCCGGTGCTCCCCGCCGTGCGGGATCTCGGCGACGGGCGAATGAGTTTCTTCAACCAACTCATCGCCGCTTTCAACGGCTGGAACGACACCCGCAACGATCCGGCCAAAGCGATCACCTTCGGCGACGGCACCCCGCTCGCTCCGGCCGACGTTGTCGCAGCCAGCGCTCTCGCCGATGACATCACCTTCGACATCCCGTGGCAGGATGGCGATTTCGCCCTCGTCGACAACCACACTGCCATGCACGGCCGTCGCACGTTTAGAGGTACCCGCAAAGTCCTCGCCTCATTCGTCACCGCCTGACGGCTATCTCTCCCACGGATTAAGTACCGCCACTCACGGCATGTTCTTAGCGTTGCCGCTGGCCACCGTGAGACTGTGCACCTTGGCGGTGGCGGCTCGATTCAAGGGTGACTTGTGTGTCTCACGGGCCAAGGTATCCATCAGTTGGCCGAACCATTTTTTAAGGCTGGGGCCGTGTGGAGTCTGTTTTGAAAACTCTGTTTCTTTTGACGTTGAGCTAAGTTGCCGATTTCGGTGTAATCGGCGGCGATGCGTTATTTCCTTAAAACTGTTTTGATAATGGCCATTGTGCCTTTGGCTTTTGCGGTCAAGTCGTTTTCTCACTATCCGCTGACAACGGAACAGGCGAGGGTCGCCCCGGCTACGCCTCAACCGTCGTGCGCTTGGCCAAGTAACTTTGGCTCATGAGCAGAAATAAAAATCGTTTTACATCGCTTGGCCAAGGACTGCTTTTGGCCTTGGCCCTGATGGGTTGCCAGTCTGCGCCGGAGCGTCAGGCGTCGATTCGCCTGGCTGTTTTTTCAGCGGATATAACCCCGCCGCTGGGGCATCCGTTGTTTGCATGCAAAGCGGCGCAGATGATTGCCGATCCATTGTTCGCGCGCGGCTTCGTGCTGGGCGAGGGGAGCGAGGCGATGGTGATCGTCGCAGTGGACTGGTGCGAAATCCGCAACGATGCCCACGACCGCTGGCGAGAGGTGTTGGCGGAGGCGGCCGGCACAACACCGGGGCGCGTCATG
>DASCOW010000311.1:0-13344 GCA_036012205.1 Verrucomicrobiota bacterium | reverse complement strand
GGCGGTGACGTGCAGACCGGCGCGCGAGTCACGCGGCTCGAGCAGCGCGCTGGCGAGTGGATCGCGACGACGCCCAAGGGTGAGTTCGCCGGCAGGTACCTCGTGAACTGCGCCGGGCTGCATTGCGACCGTGTCGCCGGGTTGGCCGGCGAGAAACGCGAGACGCGAATCGTTCCGTTCCGTGGCGAGTACTATAAACTCGTCGAGGGCAGCGAAGGGTTGGTGCGCCACTTGATTTATCCTGTGCCCGATCCTCAGTTCCCATTTCTGGGTGTGCACTTCACGCGGTTGATCCACGGCGGCACCGAGGCCGGCCCGAACGCGGTACTTGCTTTTGCGCGCGAGGGTTATCGCAAGACAGACGTCAACGTGCGTGACCTGTGGGATGCGGTGAGCTATTCCGGCCTGTGGCGTTTCGTCGCAAAATACCCGAGGATGACCGCGCTTGAGTTGTGGCAGTCGTTGAGCAAACGGCGCTTCTGCAAGGCGCTTCAAAAGCTCGTGCCAAGCATCCGTGTGACCGATATTGAACCGGGCGGCGCGGGTGTGCGCGCACAGGCGATGGCGCGGGAGGGCGACTTGATACAGGACTTCTGTCTGATCCAACGACCGGCGGCCCTGCATGTGCTCAACGCGCCCAGCCCGGCGGCGACCGCATCGCTGGCGATCGGTGAGGAGATTGTCCTTAAAATATTGGAGACGAAATGAAATGCTCATGGCCAAGCGGATTGATGGTGCTGTTGTTGGTCGGCTGCGGAAGCGACTTGGCAGCGCCGCAATCGTCGCTTGACCAGGGGGAGGAAACAAATGTCTGGCAGGCGGCCATGCTTGGCCGGGTGGAGCCGCTCAAGGCCGCCTTGGCCAAGGGCAGTGATCTCAACGAACTGAATCAGGACGGCTGGTCGCCGCTACATCTGGCGGTCGTGGCCAATCAGGTGGCTATAGTAGAGTGGTTACTGAAGAACGGCGTGCGGATCAATGCCGAGACAGCCGGTTCTAGATCGGCGCTGGACATCGCACTCACGCCTGGCTTCATGGAGAACGAAGGGGAGCAAAAGGTTCGTACAGAGATTACTAGGTTGTTGCGCCAGCACGGCGGCCAGCGCGGTAGCGCCTGCTGCGGCAAGACCGAGTAGCCCTTCAGCTTTCGGCCAAGCGGCGGTCAGAGGCCCATCCCGATGAGTTTCATTACTTCACCCTCGAACTCGCCCTCAACCTTGTCACCTTCCCTCATGCCGGCGGCGTTGAGTTGGGTCTTGCCGCCGATGAATTGCATGCCAAGCGGGCCAAACGAAAAGCTGCGACCTTCTTTCAGCACGCCGCCGGATTGAATGTCGTCTCCGGCCTGAAAAGCGTCCTCCTCCATTCCGAAATCGAACGACACCTGTTTGTTGTTGTCGGCCCGCCTCGCCACGATGCGCACTGACGGCTTGCTGCTCCGGCCGAAGCCGCCTGTCCACGACGCATGCACGCCGGCGTCTTTCAGCGCAACCTCCTTGCCATTCATGGTCAGGCTGATTTCCACCTTGCCGATGTTGGTGCGTTCGCGCGGGGAATCCTCCATCCACGTGGCGGAGAACCTGGCCTTAATTTTGCCGATGGCGGCGATGACTGGCGGCGCCTTGGGCTCCTTGCGCCACGCCGGCATGCTGTCCCCCGTTTCCTTCATCAAATCCCCGCGTCGTGCCTCGATGAAATCCCGCGTGCCATCCAGAGATTTGGTGAAGCGATACTGCTCACGGTTAAGGTGTGGCTTGATCAGGGCCTCGATCCGGTCGCACTCGGCGAGCAACTTGTTCTCGACCCAATGTTCCTTGAGCAAGCCGTGCAGCGTATTTCGGTATCGTTCACGGCCTTCCGGCAGCTGGTAAAGGCGATAGGCTACCCGGCCCTTGGTCTTGACCGAGATCGGCGCGCGAAATTCGAAGTTTAGCATGCCACGCTTGCGGAACAGCGCGTCCGCACCCCAAGGCATGAAGTGGAACCGATCCGTCTTCGGATTGAGATAGATGAAATAGTTGTTTGCGTTGCCGGAGTAGCCGTCCCAAAAACCGAGTAGTCCCTCGATGGCCCAGAACCGGTAAAATGCATCGAGGTCGACGATTTTGCCGATGGCTTCCTCGCTCGCCTCATCGCTCTCTAGCAGTTGGATCAGTTGTCGGATTTTTTCACGGCCCGGCTTGTCGTCGCCGCGCTTGTGCTCAAGGCTTCCCTCCCAACCCTTGTAAAAATCGACCACCGTGCCCTCATAAAGCGTGCCGTTGTTATCGCCGAACGCCCGCACCAGCAGCGGCTTGCGCATCGACTCCACGTGCGAGTAGATGCCGAGATTCTTGCCATTGACCGTCACCTTGGCAAAGGCGCAGCGCGACGCCGGCGACCCGGCGGCATTAAAAAGCGCGTAGCCCATGTGTTGGCTCACGATGGTGCTATCCTGCTTGTTGTTGTTCATCGTCAGGCTCGTCAGTCCGCCAATGGCCTGATCTTTGTCGGTGTGGTTCAGCTTGATCTTGAGCGACGGTCGGCTGCTGCTCTGCGAGCCGATGAATCCCTTTTTGCGCAGCCCGACCTTTTCAAATCTTACGCCGTCGATCGTCACGTCGGCGTTCACGTACTCGTACGGGCCGTCAATGGGTTCCGTCTTTCGCTTCTCGTGCAACGCCGAGACGAAGTCGCGCGACTGGCGGCGAATCCTGTCCCAGTCCTTTTCGGCAACGGTGATTTGCACGTCGAGCACGCGGTCGGTTGGGAACAGTTCGTCGAGCGTCAGCTGTTTGTCCGCGGCGGAAGCTGCTGTGAAAAACATGAGTGCGATCAGGCCAGCAGTCGTAGTCTTGAAGTCGATTCGGTTCATGGTCAGTGATGGGTGCCCCGGGAGACAAGCCGTTATTCACTACGTACCGAGACGGCGCGAAGTTACTGAATCGCCGCAAAAACTCAACACCCGGTCCAGAGTCCGTTGTTGGCCGAACCGCCCTTGGCGCTGGCAATGAAAGCAGCGACCTTGGTGGCATCCTTCCGGCCCGGAGTCGCCTCGATGCCGCTTGAGACATCGAGCCCGAACGGCGCCACTTGACCAACCGCCTCGGCGGCGTTGCCCGGCGTGAGCCCGCCGGCGAGCAGGATTGGGCGGCCGAGCCGCTTGGCCTCCACGGCTAGGTTCCAGTTGAACCGCTCGCCGGTTCCGCCCGGCACGCCCTTCACGTAACTGTCCAGCAGCCACGCATCAGTTCCGTAGTCCAGCAGTTGACCAAGCGACTCGCTGTCTCTGACGCGGAACGCCTTGATCGTTCGTAGCTCGAACCGCGCGCAAAACTCCGGTGACTCGCTGCCGTGGAATTGCAGCGTGTCCAGCCCGGCCGTGGCAGCCGTGGCGCGGACAGTCGCCTCGTTGGCATCGACGAACACGCCGACTCTGGCCACATGTGTCGGCAATTTGGCAATGATCGCCGCTGCCTGCTCCGGTGTGACGCAGCGCGGGCTCGGCTCGTAAAACATGAAGCCCAGCGCATCCGCCCCGGCATCGACCGCCATGTGCGCATCTTCCGCCGAGGTGATGCCGCAAATTTTCACCCGCACACTCACGGCGCAAGACGCTATGCAGTCAGGGCCAACTGTCAACGCTTGTGTCGGATTCGTGTTGCCCTGTGAGGTGGAGCACGGCAAAAACCGGTGCGTGAGCGACGAACCGTTGATGGCCTTTGTGGCGCTGGGAGCCAATCTCGGTGACGCCGCCGGGACGTTGCGCTTGGCTGCCGCTGAGCTTGCCGGCTGGTCGAGCGCAAGGTCGCTTGGCTCGTCGCTTTGGCGAACCAAGCCGGTCGCTTGCCCACCCGGCTCGCCGCCGTTTCTCAACGCTGTACTTGGCCTGCAGCCGGAACCCGGTGTTACGCCAGAGTCGTTGCTTGACGATCTTTTGGCGCTTGAGGCCCGGCTCGGTCGCATCCGCTCCAGTCTGGCCAACGCGCCGCGTGCGATCGATCTCGACCTGATTGTCTTCGGCGACGAAATGCGCGTTACGCCAACGCTAACGCTGCCGCATTCCCGCGCCCACGAGCGTGCCTTCGTCTTGGCTCCGCTCGCCGAGATCGCCCCCAACCTGATACTTCCCGGCCAAAAAAAAACCGTCGCCGGATTGCTGGCAATGCTTGGACAAGCGGAAGAAGTTGTGAAGATAGAACCACTAATGAACGGGAACGAATGCTAATTCATTTGCGTGAATTCACGGTTGAATCAGTTTCCCTATTCTGCAGCCGGTGTTGCGGTGGTTTTTTTGAACACGACGATGTGTTGGCGCGGGAGGGCGGAGATCGTCTTTACCCACTCGAGCGGGTGCGGTGTGGCCTCTTTCATCACCTGCAGCTGCGACATTTTGTGCAGTAGCTTGATAGGCACGTTGGGATCCTCCATTCGATACTCGACGAACGCGATTCGTCCGCCCGGCTTCAGCGCGTGGCAGATGTTCTGCAGCATCTCGTGCGGGTGCGAAAACTCGTGGTACACATCAACCATCAGCGCGAGGTCAATGCTGTTCGTGGGCAGATTCGGGTTTTTGATCGTGCCGAGCACGCCTTTCACGTTATTGATGCCGATTTTGCCGAGGCTTTTCTCCAGTAACTCGAGCATCTCCGGCTGGATGTCCACCCCGTATACGGTACCCTCTGGCCCGATGACGCGTGCGATGCGCCGCGCGAAGTACCCCGTGCCCACGCCGATGTCCGCCACGTTGTCACCTTGGTTAAGTTTGAGCGATTTGATGAGTGTCTGGGGTTTCTCCTCGACTTCACGCGACGAGCGCTCGAGCCAGCCGGCACCGAGGTGCCCCATCACGTGGGCGATCTCGCGGCCCATGTAGAATTTGCCGATACCATCTCGGCTGTGCTGCACGCGGTACGTGTAACGCGGGTTTTCGGGGTCGACTCGGACGTCCTTGTCCTTGGACGGCGCTTGGCCAAGCGCGGTGGCGGGCTGGCCAAGCGCGACAAAAACGGCGACGAGTCCGAGGTAACACAGCGGGTATTTCATGCCCGACAATCTACCCACCGCCAGTTCCGAATACAAGCTGCCCCGCGCTTGGTTCGGTGCGCTTGGCTTGGTACGCTGCCGGGCGTTATGGCCTTGGCAAAAAAACTGTTGCACACGCGCTACCGAGTGAACGATCTGGAGAAGACCGTCGATTTTTACATAAACACTCTTGGACTCGAGGAGGTGCGTCGGCACAAGTCACCGCGGGGTTCCGAGTTGGCCTTCCTTAAGGCACCCGAGAGCGAGGAGACCATTGAGATTTGTCATTACCCCTCGAGCGGTTCTGTGGAGGTGCAGGAGGATCTCACGCACCTGGCATTCGAGGTCGATAGCTTAGAAGAATTCGGCAAGCATCTGGCTTCGCTAGGTATGGAGTACTCCGACGGCCCTACAATGAAGGAAACCGGTGGTGGATTCGCCTTCATTGACGCCCCTGAGGGCTACGAGATCGAACTGATAGAGATTGCGAAGTAATGTTGAAGAGGCGTTGTTGAGCTTGAGATGGATGCAATCAAAGTTTCTCTGTCGGCGTTTTACCAAGCGCATAAGATTATCTGGAAGGATAATATCTTGAGTTTTCTCAAGATTCCGATTCTCCTGACGATTTCCTATTTTCCGATCATGCTTGGCATCTGTTATTTCTTGGCACCGATGATCGTGGATTTTATTCTGGATCACTTCCCCTCACATGCAGTTGAGGGCGGATGGTTAGAGTGGACGCTGGAGGTCCTGTTATTTCTTCTGGTCGGTTTTCTGGGATTCATCTCCTACCGCACCGTAGTGCTAATCTTTTACTCCTTCTTTCTTGATGACCTTGCAGAGAAGGTTGAGTTGTCCATCAGAGGAAAGAAGGCTGATTACAGTCGTTCGACCATGCAGTTGCTAAAGAGAGTGATTGTGGTTTTCATCATCACCATTCTCGGGACAATTGGTTTGCTGATCGTGGATCTCTTGGCAAACATCATTCCTGTAATCGGGGGAGTAGCAGCGTTGGTTCTGATTTTCCCCATCGAAATGTTCCTCATTGGCATCGGATTTATCGACCCTTATTTCGACCGGGCTGGATTGACTGGCATGGAGAGTTTTCGGCTGATGCGAAAACATTTCCTGACCATCGTTGTGTTCTCAGTTTTTGGAAATTTGATCTTACTGATCCCCATAGCGGGTTGGATTCTTGGCCCGACCTACTCCGTCGTGGCCGGAATCATCATCGCTCTTGGCATTAAAGAAAAAGATGTTGCCTCAATTTCAGCACACCTAAGAAAACACCCTCCAAACCCAATCATCTAACCGCTTGCCCAGGCACTTTGTTTCTTTACAGGGCTTCATCATCAATTGGCATTGAATTGTCTCTCAAACAATACTTGACTGAATCGATCGGGATTTTAGTTTCCGCCTTGGCATGAAATTGTCGCAACGGGGTGAGTATGCTTTGCGGGCGCTGTTGGTTCTGGGAATGAACCACGGCTCGGGTGTGGTGCGTATCCGGGATATCGCGCAGCAGCAGAATATTCCGCGCCGGTTTTTGGAGCAGATTCTCAATGACCTAAAGTCGGCCGGCTTTGTTTTGAGCAAGCGTGGGGTGGCGGGGGGCTATCGTTTGCAGCGCGAGCCGGGCGAGATTTCGCTGGCGGACATCATCCGTCACTTGGAGGGGCCGCTGGCTCCGGTGGGGTGTGTGAGCGCGAATTATTACCAGCGTTGCTCGTGCCCGGATGAGGCCAAGTGCGCAATCCGCAGCGTGATGCAAGAGGTACGCGATGCGATTGTCGGTGTGCTGGATGGGGTAAGCGTGGCTCACCTGTGCGACCGTGTGCGCGACCTGCAGGGGCCGCTCGAAAACCCGCTCGATTATGTCATCTGAGGAATTTCAGGTTCGGGCACAGATGATTTAATTCGTGAAATTCGTGTCCCTTTTCTGCTCACCGCTCATTGCCGACTGCTTACTGAGTTCGGCCTTGAGGTCGGATTTGATTTGCTGGAGCAGTTTTTCATCGGTTGGTTTTTTGCCGAGAGCGGTTCGGACGTAGAAGGTGTCGATCGCCGCGCCTTTCTCGGTGCTGATGCGTGCGACGTGGATGTTGAGCCCGTGCTGCGTGAGTACTTTGGAGATGCGATGGAGAAGGCCCAGCCGATCGCCGGACTCGACCTCGATGATGGTGCGCGACTCGGCTGACTCGGTGTCAATGCGGATGCGCGTTGGCCATTGCCATTCCCCGTCGTCGTCCGGCTTGGCCAAGGCGTCGAGTTGTGTCTCAACTTCCGTCGACTTGTCCGGTAGCAGTGATTGGGTGAGCCATTCTTTAAATGCATCGCGCTCGGGACGCTTGGCCAAGCCGCCGGTGTGAGCGTTCACGACAAGGAAGGTGTCGAGGATGATCCCGTCGCCGCGCGAGAAGACGCGTGCGCTCAGGATGTTCAAACCCGCTGCGGCCAGTGCGCCGGAGATGGTGGTGAACAGCCCTGGCCGATCCCATGTGCAGATTTTTACAGAAGTATGGCCGCGTGCCAGCTGGTTGTGCCAGGCGATGACAGGCTCAAGCACCTTCGGGCCGGTGCCGTTGACGACGCGCTTGAGGAAGCGGTTCACCTGCGTGAGGTCGATGTGTATGTGTTTCAGTGAGTGGGTGTGGAAGTAACGAGGCGTGAGGTGTTCGAAGTGGGCCTCGAGTTCCTCGTTGGAAATCTTCAGCGGCAACTGCTCCCGCGCTTCCTGCATGAGCTTGGCCAAGCGCTGTTGTTCCGCCTGTTCGTAGTTCTTTCCGCTGGCGAGCCGGCGGCCGGCGAGGTGGTAGAGCGTTTGCAGCAACGTGTTTTTGAAATCGTTCCACAGGTTGTTGCTGGTGCCGAGCGAATCGGCGAACGTCAGCAGGGTGAGCATGGCCAGGTTTTCCTCGTCCTGCATCGTCTCGGCAAAATCACGGATGACCGTTGGTGAGTCGATGTCGCGCCGCTGCGACACCTCGGCCATAAGTAGGTGATGCTCGACAAGAAACTTCAGCCGGGCCAAGCGGCGCAGTGTGAGGCCAAGCCGCTCGCCGACTCGCAAGGCGACGACTGTGCCGTCTTTCACGTGGTCGCCGCTCTCCATGCCCTTGCCGGTGTCGTGCAAAAACAGGGCGAGATACAGCAGGAAGGGCAGGTCGATGTCCTGCAAAATGTGGGTGTACTGGGAGTACGGCGGCTTGGACGCATCCCAGACCTGATCAAGCCTCTCGAGGCAGACGAGCGTGTGTTCGTCCGCCGCGTAGGCGTGGAAAAACTCGTGCTGCACGAGGCATGTCATGCGGCCGAACTCGGGAATGTAGCGGCCGAGCAAATCGACCTCGTGCATGGCGCGCAGGGCAGGGGCGACGTTGCCACGCTGGTTGAGAATCTCGAGGAACGTCTCATGAACCTCGGGGTCGTGGACGAAGTCATCGTCCACCAGCGAGACGTTGTCACGGAGCAACTGCGTGAGGTCGGGGTGAAAGTTGAGTCCGCGCTGTTGCGCATGAAGGAAAACGCGCATGAGCCGTCGCGGCTGATCCCGGAAAACGCGCGATGAGACCGGCACTAACTCGCTGTCGATGATATTGAAACCGTCAAGTGTCTTCTCCTTTTTGCCGCCGCCGAACAACGACCGGATCGAGGACAGCCGGTGGATCGGCTTGGGTCGGAGGGCCAAGCGGCGTTCGATCATGCGGGTGATGAGGTGGATCCTGCGCATATGCGTGTACAGGTCGCGCATGAACGCCTCGAGACGTCGCGCCGGAGAGCGGTCCTTGTAGCCGAGTTGCCAGGCGACCTTGGGCTGGAGGGCCTTGGGGAGATCGTCCACCTGTCGCGTGGTTTGGTAATGCAGCTCGTTGCGGGTGCGCAGCAGGAAATCGTAACCGACCTCGAGTTGTTTGCGGTTGTTTGGGCGAACCATTCGCTCCGTCTCAAGTTGCTCGAGGGTGTGGGCTCCGTACTTGAAGTGCGTCATCCACAGGAGATTTTGGAAATCGCGAAGGCCGCCACAGCCGTTTTTGATGTTGGGCTCCTGCAGCAGGGCGGAGTTGCCGAATTTCACGCGGCGCGCGGCCTGGTCGCCGATCCGCATTTGCAGGTAGTCATCGACGTGGTTGCGGACGCACTTGGTCTCGAGCCGCTGTTGGAATTGCCCGAACAGCGCGGCGTCGCCGGTGATGAGGCGCGACTCGATCAGTGACGTCTTGGTCTGCATGTCGTTGTTGGCGACGTTGATAGCATCTTGAATGTTGCGCACCGAGTGGCCGACCTTCAGTCCGAGGTCATACAGCGTGTAGATCAAGCCGCCGGGGCCGGTGAGTTTCTCGAGCAGTGGATGAGTGAAAACGCGGTTGACGTTCGGCATCGAGCCGTCGTGCAGCAGCATGATGTCCACGTCGCTGTGGGGGTTGAGCTCCGCGCGGCCGTAGCCGCCGATTGCGACGAGGGAGACTTGAAGTTTTCGAGCGCTACCGGGCAGTTCGAAGGTTGCCAGTGTCCAGTCGAACAACCTCCGCAACAGAGCGTCGAGCATCTGTGCCCGGCCAAGGCACACCTCGCGCCCGCTGCCGCCGTCACGATGCCAACGCTGCAGTCGGGCCGACTCCGCGTTGAGGAAACGCTTGAGCCTTGGCAGCTCCCCGGCAAGGGAACTGTCATTGGGGATGGCCAACAACAACTCCGTGTTGGCGGGCGGGTCTGTGGGATCTTCCGGCACGCAGCGGGAGTCTAGCCGCGCAAGTCCACCGAAACAATTCCGCTTGGCCAAGGCGGCACTTGGACCACCCGTAACCTTGCCGCTTGGTCAAGCGTAACCTAGATTTCCCCGGCATGGTTGACCGGAACGATCCCGATGTGGCCCTGATGTTGAGGGTGAAGGAGGGAGACCTGTCGGCCTACGAGGCGCTGGTGGAGAAGTTCAAGCAGCCGGTGATGAACCTCGTGTACCGACTGATCAACGATATCGTCGAGGCCGAAGACATCGCTCAGAACGTCTTCGTTCAGGTCTGGAAAACCCGCGAACGCTATGAACCAGCCAGCAAATTCACCACTTGGCTCTTCACCATCGCCCGAAACCTGGGGTTGAACGAGATCCGGCGGCGCACTCGGCACCCGGCCGACTCGCTCGACGAGCCGCGCCCCGACAACGACACCCAGCCGTTGCGTGTGGTGGAGGACGCCTCCAGCCCGGTCCCGGTCGATGCCGCGCTCAGCGCCGAACTGCGCGCCAAGGTCGAGGAGGCGATGATGGGCCTGCCGGAAAAACAGCGCACCGCGTTGCAGCTCTGTCGCGAAGGCGGCGTCAGCTACGAGGAGATCGCCGATGTGCTGGGTGGAATCTCGTTGACGGCGGTGAAATCGATCATTTTCCGTGGCCGGGCAGAACTCAAAAAACGACTGAAACCGTACCTACAATCAGGTGAATGGCAGAAAAAATGACCGAACGACAAAACTTTTTTGTAATCTTGGTTTTTAAGGGAAGGTGACAATGAATCAATCTGACTTTGAAATTCTGTTGCAGACCGCGAGCAAGCGGGACTTGACCGGTGCCGAGTTGGCCAAGTTGGAGAGTTGGCTGGCTGCGAACCCCGCCGAACAGGCCGAGTTGGAGGCGCTCGACCGCCTGCTGGCAACGCTGCCCGACGCGCCGGTCGCGACCAACTTCACCTCTCGCGTGCTGGACGAAATCCGCCGTGCCGAGGCGGCTGCGCCGGCGCTTGGCCAAGCGTGGTGGCAGAAACTTCTCTCACCGCAGTTTCGGCCCATTCAGATCGCTGCTGCGGCAACGCTCGCCATGGTGGTCTGCGGCATTGGCTACCAGTCGCACCGCAACCAGAGCCGCGCCGAGATGGCGGCGGTCGTTGCGTCCATTGCTGAGGTGACCCCCGGCTTTTTGGCCGACTTCGACGCCATCGAAGCCATCACCCAGGCTGATCCGATCGACGAGGAACTCTGGGCCGCCCTCAAGTGACCTCATGAATTTGCGAGTCACAGTTGTCCGCCTGATCCTGCTGCCAACGTTGGCGGTGGGTGCGGTCGCCGGTGCGCTGGCTGCGGACTCGCCCTTTGCGGTTTTCAATAAAATCGTCTCGCTGCCCGAAACCGAGCGCGAGGCGGCGGTGAGCAAGCTCAAGATTTCCTCCGAGCGTCACCGCAAAATCGTGCAGGCCAAGGTCAGCGAATATGCCGCGATGTCGGAGGCCGAGCGCAACCGCAAACTCGACGCACTGGATTTCCGCTGGCACCTGATGCCGCTCATGAAGGCAACGAAAGCTGACCGGGTCAATCGGCTGGCCTCTGTCCCGGAGCGGTTTCGCACCGACATTGAGCAGCGGTTGATCGGTTGGGATCAACTCGACGACGGTGTCCGCGCCGACCTGCTCAAGAACGAGTCGTTTTTTCGCTACCTCTCCAGCTTCGGCCATGGCCGCCAATCTCGCGTTGCGCTGACGAATCACATGGAAAAAATGCCAACTGGCCTGCGCGAAGGGCTGGAGGGGCGCCTTAAAAACTGGCGGGAAAAACCGAGATCGGATCGCCGATGGATGACCCACCAGTTCCACCAGTTTTTCGACATGCCAGTCGCTGAGCAGGAGCGCACTCTCCGTCTTCTCTCGAGCCGGGAACGGCTTCGGATGGAGGCCAGCCTGGCGCAGTTCAAAGTGATGTCGCGCACCCAGCGGGAGTTGGTCATCAAGTCGTTTGACAAACTCGCCAGCAAGTCGCAAAGCGACCGAGCCACCTTCTTCCGCAACACAGAGCGCTGGAACGAGATGAACGAGGGCGAACGCAAAAAATGGCGGATACTCGTGACACAGATGCCGCCATTACCGCCCGGCTTCGGGAAACAGGCTGCGCCGCCGTTGCCGCCCGGCTTGGTGGATGAAGCCGCGCCTCGCCAAACCGTGGTCACGAACACCACGCGCTGAGCGGCGAAATGGAACCCGTTGCCTTCAAAATTGGTGGTTTCGCAATCTACTGGTACGGCATCCTTGTGGCCGGCGGTTTTCTTGCCGGCCTTTGGACCGCCAGTCGCCGCTGTGTCCTCGACAAGCTTGATAGCAAAGTCATCTCTGATCTTGGCGTATGGATCATCATTGCTGCCATGATCGGCGCCCGGGCGATGTACGTGGTCACTTACTGGGATGATCAATACGCCGGCAACCCGCTCTCGCAGGTGCTTGATTTTAGGAGCGGCGGATTGGTGTTTTACGGCGGTTTTATTGGCGCGGCGCTGGCGGTGATCCTTTACACTCGGCTGCACGGCAAACAGCCTCTATGTAAAATCGCCGACGCATTTGCCCCGAGCATCCCGCTTGGCCACGCGCTGGGCCGCCTGGGCTGCCTGATGTTTGGTTGCTGTTTTGGCTCGGCCTGTGACCTGCCGTGGGCCATCCAATTCCCGGCGTATAGCCCTGCATTCGACGCGCTGGGCCAAGCGCCGGGCGATGCGACCCACTCGTTGCACGTCCATCCGACACAGATTTATGCCGCGTTGCTGAACGTGGCCCTGTACGGCGGGCTGGCTTGGCTGTACCGGCGCAAGCGCTTCGACGGGCAGGTGTTCGCCGTATATCTTGTGGGCTACTCGGTCAACCGCTTTCTGGTCGAGCTTTTCCGGGGCGACTACTCGGCGAGCCAATTGTGGTTTGACTGGTTGAAACCGGGGCAGCAGCTCAGCCTTTTTTTGCTACCCATAGGCATTGCACTGATTATTTTCCTGAGACGCCGCTCCCTGGCCAAGTCTGTAAGATGACCAAAACCTTGGCCAAGCGTTAGGGTTCACCGGACTCTCTTTGAGTATATGGCATGAAAACAATGATTCGATTCGTTTTTGGGCTGGCTTTGGCTGGCGTACTCACGGCCCAAGCCGCCGACAAGATCAAGACAACAAAGGGCAACCTGGAGGTGCATCCGGTCAGGCACGGCACAGTGGTGTTCAAGTGGAACGGCAAGACGGTTTTTGTTGATCCGGTCGGCGGCGTGGCACCGTTCAAGTCGCACGGCACGCCGGATCTCGTATTGGTGACTGACATCCACGGCGATCACTTCAACAAGGATACCCTTACGGAGATCGTGAAAGAAAAGACGGTCGTCATCACTCCCGAGGCTGTGGCTGCGCTTGCACCGGAAGAGCTAAAGAAAAGGATTACTACGTTGGCCAATGGCAAGTTGATGGAGAAACTCGACGTGAAGATCGAGGCGGTGCCGATGTACAACCTGACGGCAGCGCGGCTGCGGTTTCACAACAAGGGACGCGGCAACGGCTACGTGATGACCTTCGGCGGCAAACGGGTATACGTGAGCGGCGACACGGAGGACATCCCG
>DASCOW010000310.1:0-2598 GCA_036012205.1 Verrucomicrobiota bacterium | reverse complement strand
TGATCCTACCGGCGATCGCGCTGGGCACCTACTTCGCCGGAAAAGTTTCGCGGCTGACTCGTGAGGGGATGAGCCAGGCGTTGCAGTCGGACTTCATCACCACCGCGCGCGCCAAGGGGATGAGTGAACGATCCATCATTCTGCGGCACGCGCTGCGCGAGGGCCTGCTGCCGGTCGTCACGTACAGTGGACCGCTGCTGGCCGACCTGCTAGTGGGCTCCTTCGTGGTGGAGAACCTGTTTCAGATTCCCGGCATCGGGGTGTTCCTCGTGAACAGCTCGATCAACCGCGACTACACGATGGTGGTCGGGCTGGTGATCCTGTACTCGGTGATGTTACTGACACTCAACCTCCTGGTCGATGCCGTCTACGGCTTGCTTGACAAACGGGTGAAATATGGCTGAAACAATGCACCAGCCCTGCCAGGCGCTTGGCCAAGCGCAGGAAACAGGCGAGTCGCCGAACCGCCGCGCCTGGCTGCGCTTTCGCGACAACCGGCCGGCGGTGGTGGCGACGGTATTTCTGTTTGGTCTGCTCGTGCTGGCGCTGGCCTGGCCGCTGATCTCGAGCCAGGGCGACGTGCACAGCGAAGCGCAGTTTGCCGCGCCGAGTGGTAGCCATTGGTTCGGCACCGATGTGCACGGGCGCGACCTATTCGGGCGCGTGCTGGCCGGCACGCGAATTTCGCTGATGGTCGGCTTGGTCGGCGCGCTGGTGAGCCTGGTGATCGGTGTGCTGTGGGGCGCGACGGCCGGCTTCCTCGGCGGGCGCTGGGACAACCTGCTGATGCGTACTGTGGATGTACTGTACTCGCTGCCGTCGATCATTTTCGTGATCGTGATCATCACGACACTGGAGGAGGTCCTGCAGCGCTGGCTGCAGGAGGTAGTCGATATTTTTGCTGCCGCTGCCGCTGGTTTTGCCGCCATTGGCCTCGATCTTCGCCTTCAGTCGTGGCTCGGGGGCGATGGCGGCGAGACGGCGCGGATGCTTCTGCTCTACGCCGGCTTGGGCGCAGTGTCGTGGCTGACAATGGCACGCATCGTGCGCGGGCAGGTGCTGGCACTGCGCGAGCGGCAATTTGTCGAGGCGGCGCGGTCGCTTGGCCTCGACACATGGACGATCTTGTGGCGGCACATTCTGCCTAATGTCTTTGGTGTGGTGATTGTTTACCTGACACTGACGCTGCCAGCGGTGATTCTGTATGAGTCGTTTTTGAGCTACCTCGGACTTGGCATCCAGCCGCCGAGGGCGAGCTTGGGATCGCTGATCGCGGAGGGGGCGGCGCAGATCAACCCGGTTCGCATCTACTGGTGGATGATCGTGTACCCGGCCGGCTGCCTGGCAGCGTTGTTGATGGCGCTCAACTTCCTTGGCGACGGCTTGCGGGATGTGTTCGACCCAAAAGCAGACAGGGAATGTTGAGCAGCCAATCGTTTGGCCAAGCAATTACTAGGGGGATTTCGGAGAAAGAAAAATGGTCGGGACGCGGGGATTTGAACCCCGGACCTCCTGATCCCGAACCAGGCGCGCTACCAAGCTGCGCCACGTCCCGACCAAAGGGCCGAGCAGTGTGCCGATGGCACGATCGCTTGGCAAACCGTTTTTCACACCCTCTCTTGGCATGCTGTTTTTTTGCATTGTCAGCGTGGGATCATTGACCCGGAACAGGAAAGCGGGTAATGATGCGCGGCCCTATGAATGAGGACATCCGCCAATTGCTGGTTTTGCAGGATCGAGACGCCAAGGCCAGTCGACTCGATACCGAGCTTGAATCGATCGATCCCGAGCGCGAAAAAATCCGGCGGGACAGCCTCCAGTCCCAACAAGTGCTGGAGCAAACCAAGCAGATCCAAATGCAACTGGAAGTCCGCCGGAAGGACTTGGAAAATGAAGTAGAGTCCCGCAAAGAGCAGATACTCAAATACTCCCAACAACAGCTCGAGACCAAAAAGAACGAGGAGTACCAGGCGCTGGGACGAGAGATCGAACACACCCGGCAGGCCATCTCGGGACTTGAGGATCAGGAACTGGAACTGATGGAGGAACAGGACGCCTTCAAGGCAAAGCGCTCAGAAGCCAAGCAAACAGCCGAGACTGCCAAGGCGACCGAAGCAACCCTTCTCTCCGACCTCGACGAACGCGAAAAAAACATCGGGAAGGAACTCGACGAACTGGACGACGAGCGCGAGCAACTTGCCGGGACGATCAGCAAAAAAACACTCACACACTACGAGCGACTACTCGACACAAAGGAAGGCAGAGTGATTGTCGGTGTCGACCACGGTAGTTGCGGCGGCTGCCACATGAAGCTGCAGGCTCAGGAAATAGTCAACGCCAAGAACGGACGCGAGATGGCCACCTGTGCGAATTGCGGCCGGCTCATCTACTACACGCGAGAGATGGTCATGGCTGATGAGTTGGATTAATAGGCTGGCCTGCGGAAAAGCTGTAACCACCCCCGTTCTACAAACGACTAGTTAAGCACCTGGCAACGTGGCTGGGATGGGAGAATAGAAAATATAACATTATGAAACTAAAGACGATAATAGCAATGGCTGCTGCTCTGATGATCGGTGCAGGAGGAACGACGACTGT
>DASCOW010000309.1:0-1470 GCA_036012205.1 Verrucomicrobiota bacterium | reverse complement strand
CGCTTGGCCAAGGAGGAGCAGGCGCAGATGATTTGGGATGCGCTGTTTGTCGAGAACTCGCCTTTGTCCGAAGCGTGCCGGGGTGTGTTAACGGCGCTCAACCGGCTTGGCCTCGATGCCAACCAGCGCAATTTGCCATCGATTCGCAAGTGGTTTGCCGAGCAGGATCCGGGCGACTATATCACGCGCTGCATGGATGTGGCCAAGATCAGGACGATCTGCATGACCAACTCGCCGTTTGACGAGTTGGAGACGCCGAAGTGGGACGCTGGCTTTGAGCGGGACGAGAGGTTTACCTCCGCGCTGCGGATCGATCCGCTGCTGGTGGAGTGGGACACCGCCGCGCTGCGCCTGGCCCAGGCTGGCTACGAGGTGCAGGCCGATTTCTCGGGAAAAACAATGGAGGAAGTGCAGAGGTTCCTCCGCGACTGGGCGAAGCGCATGAACGCGCTGTACGTGATGGTGTCACTCGCGCCAACGTTCGAGTACCCGGCTGATAGCCAGTGCTCAAGGCTGATCGACGGTGCGATCTTGCCGTTCTGCAAAGAGAGTGGTTTGCCCTTTGCGCTGATGATCGGCGTAAAACGTGGCGTGAATGCGGCGCTGCAACTGGCCGGTGACGGTGTCGGCAAGCCGGACTTGGCCAGTGTCGAACACCTCTGCTCAACTCACCCTGACAACAAGTTTCTCTGCACAGTGCTGTCGCGGGAGAGCCAGCATGAGTTGTGTGTCATCGCCCGCAAGTTCCGCAACCTGCATGTCTTCGGCTGCTGGTGGTTCACCAACATCCCGAGCGTGATCGAGGAGATGACCCGCATGCGGCTTGACCTGATCGGCATGAGTTTCACCGCGCAGCACTCTGACGCTCGCGTGCTCGACCAGATTATTTACAAGTGGGATCACTCGCGGGAGATTATTGCCAAGGTGCTGACGGAGAAATACCTGAACCTGGCTGCGACCGGCTGGGAGCCAAGTGGGGCGGAGATTCAGCGCGATGTTGAGGGGTTGTTCGGTGGGGCATTCCAGCGTTTTCTGGGCAGGTGATAATCGTGTCTTGGCCAAGCACTTGCTCAAGGCCGCTTGACGAGGCCGTTGCCGCTGAATACTTTCACCGAGCCGCCAAGTTTCGGGCGTGCTGGCTTTTTTTGATGAAATTCAAACAGCTTTGTTGGGTTGCCGTGGGTTTGCTCACTGCGGCGGTGACGCTTTCGGCCAAGCCCATCGTCGTGAATGACGGGAAGAAACTCACCAATCTGGTCAAGATCGAGAACACGCTTAATGAGGGCGGTGCCGAGATCGACCTGACCGTGGTGATGCGTAATGGCCGGTGGCCGATCGGTTATCTCGAGATGGCACAAGCCGGCAAGTACACGAACCCCGCAATGTGCGCCGCTTGGCACTCGGATCGGTACCAGCCCGCGTCGGTCGCGTACACGGTCACCGCTGAGGTGCAGCCGGTGGGCGGAGAGG
>DASCOW010000308.1:0-3907 GCA_036012205.1 Verrucomicrobiota bacterium | reverse complement strand
GGCAGCACTGTAACGTTCGCCACCTTTTGCGCCACGGAACCGTTCTCAAACAGGCCAGCGAACGCTGCTCCCAACCCGAGAGTTAGCATCAGACTGCAACCAAGCCAAAGCAGCGACTCGGGATTCCATGGTCTGTGTGTCAGCACGCCGCGCCAATTTAGTCGCCGCCGGGCGGTTCAGCCAACAAAACCTCCACTTGGCCAGGCGCTCAATGCCGGAAATGCCGCCCGCCGGTGAAGGCCATGGCCATGCCGCGCTCGTTGGCGGCGGCGATGACTTCGTCGTCGCGCCTAGATCCGCCGGGCTGGATGGCGGCAGTCGCGCCGGCCTCGGCAGCGGCGATGAGGCCGTCGGCAAACGGAAAAAAGGCATCGCTGCAGACAACACTGCCACTGAGGTCGAGCCCGGCTTCCCCAGCCTTCCAGACAGCGATGCGGCTGGCATCGACACGGCTCATCTGCCCGGCGCCCACGCCAAGGGTGCGATCCTTGGCGGCATAAATGATGGCGTTGGATTTGACGTGCTTGACGGCGCGCCAGCCGAAGAGCATCGCCTTGAGTTCGTCCTCGGACGGGTGGCGCTGGGTAACAACCTCGAGATCAACAGCTGTGGTCTGCCGAAGGTCTCGCTCCTGCACGAGGAATGATTCGGCGCCCACTGAACGGACATCCCACGGCACGATGTTGGCCGGGTTGAGCAGCAGCTTCGCTAAGCGCAGGTTTTTTTTCTGCTGTAGCAACTCGAGTGCGTCAGCGTCGAAGCCGGGCGCGACGATAACTTCGGTGAAGATTTCGCTGATCGCCTCAGCGGTGGGGAGATCGAGCGTGGTATTACAGGCGATGATGCCCCCGAACGGCGCCTGCCGGTCGGTGGCATAAGCCTTGTCCCACGCTGCGGCGAGGGTTTCGGCCTGGCCAAGGCCGCAGGCGTTGGTGTGCTTGAGGATAGCGAGCGTGGGCGGATCGGCATCGAACTCGACGATCAATCCGGCCGCAGCGGTGAGGTCGAGAATGTTGTTGTACGAAAGGGCCTTGCCGTGGAGTTGCTGATAAAACTCGCCAAAGCGGCCATAGAGGGCGGCGCGCTGGTGGGGGTTCTCGCCATAGCGCAAGTCCTGCGCCTTGTCGGCACGGACGACGAGTTTGCCGGGCAGATCTTCGCCGGGCTGCTCCTGCTCGTACACGTTGGCCAGGTGCAGCGCGATCGCGCCGTCGTAGGCTGCGGTGCGCGAGTACACCTTGACGGCGAGCTCCCGGCGGAGCTCGAGCGTGGTGCCGCCGCTCTCCGAGACTTGGTCGGCGACGCGGCCGTAATCGGCAGGATCAACGATGACCGTGACGCTCTGGTGGTTCTTGGCCGCGCTGCGAAGCATCGATGGGCCGCCGATGTCGATATTCTCGATGGCGTCCTCGAGGGTGACGTCCGGCTTGGCCACGGTCTGCTCGAACGGGTAGAGATTCACCACGACGAGATCGATTGGCTGGATACCGTGCTCGGCGGCGGTGGCGGCGTGCCCGGCATTTTCGCGCAGAAACAGCAGTCCGCCGTGAACGTTGGGGTGCAGCGTTTTGACGCGGCCATCAAGCATCTCGGGGAAGCCGGTGTATTCGCTGAGATCCTGCACCTCGATGCCCGCTTTGCGCAGCACGCTCGCGGTGCCGCCGGTGGAGATGATCTCGACGCCAGCCCGGGAAAGCACTTCAGCAAACGGGATGAGATCGGTTTTGTCGGAAACGGAAATGAGCGCGCGCTCAATCTTTGACATGATGTTTTTGTTCGGGTTGCAGTTGCCGGCCCGCTTTCGGGCCTGCCAATTTTCGAGTACAGGACAAAAAAATCAAGCCGCTTGGCCAAGCGGGGGCTTATTTATTCTCTGCCGGTTTGGCTGGTGTTGGTGGCGGTGCTGATGGCGAGGGCGAGGGGAAGGCTGATGGGCCGGGAACCGGGAGGGATTTCGGCAGACTGACAGGAGCTGGCATGGTGCCGCCCGGCGTCTCGTAAGTGATGAAGGATCCATCCTCGGCGATCAGCGTGGCGGTGACAAAAATCAGCAGGTATCGTGGTTTGTCAATGGTGGCGCGTTTGCGAAACAACGCGCCCAAGCCGGGGATGTTACCGAGGATCGGCACCGACTCGACGACAGTGCGCTGTTCGCGCTCGAGAACACCGCCCATCATGATGCTTTGGCCGGAGCCCACCACAACGCGGGTGGCCAGTTCCTGTGTGCGCCACTTGGGCAGGAAAATCTGCATCCGGTTGTCGGGGTTGTCATCGGTATGATCCTTTATGGCCTTGGCGAGCTGGGCGACCTCCTCGACCGTCCGCCCATCGAGCGAAACGTAGCTGACATTCTGGTTAACCACAGGGTGCAGAGCAAGCAGGATGCTTTGTCCATCTCCCCCGATGCTGGCGACAACCTGCAGTGAAACGCCCGCGGTGATTTTGCTGGGTTTACCTTTTGGAACCAAACGCTGAGAGAATTGGCGCTCGGTCAATGTCTCCTCCGAGGTGAACTCTTCGTAGTAGTAATTCACCTCACCATCGTTAATGGAGCCAGGCCGGTTGTTGAGCAGAGTTATGCGAGGCGCGCTAAGCAACTGGCTCTCGCCGCTCTGCTCGAGGGCGGTGAGGGCTGCAGACAGGTCAGTATTGCTGAGAACGGAGCTTTTCTTGAACACATTCCTTAATGTGACCTTTGTCAGCAGGCCCCCCTCGCTGCCCAGTGCCCCGTTACCGAGACCGGTCTGATCCCTGGCAGCACCATTGGCAATGCTCGACAACCATCGGAACCCGAGGTCGAGAAACGCCGCCTCAGAGATCGTGATAAACCGCGCCTCGATCAGTACCTGCTGAATCGATCGGTCGAACTCCTCGATGATTTTCTCGAGGATTTCAAACTGTGCCGGTGTGCCGGTGGCGACGATGAGGTTTCGCTCATAGTCGATCATGAAATTTGAACCCTTGAAAAACTTCTCGATCGCCTCCTCGATCGAAGGTCTCTGCGACCGACTGTCGTTGACGAATTTCTCGAACTTGGCCGTCTCAGTCGTGACGCTGGGACCTTCCTCGGGTTTCTTGGTGACTGACACGACTTCATCGGGCCCGAACTGCGCCGGCATGATGAAGCCCTTGCGCAGTCGATAAAACCGCGTCTGCTCGATCAGCTCCTTCGACGCCTTACTATCGAGCACCCATATCAAGTCCTCTCCGACCTGAAACTGCACGCCGACGTTGCGCGAAATGTAGCCAAGCAATTCACCGAGCTTTACGTTGTCGAGATTGAGCGTGAGCTTTTGCTGCAGCGACTCCAGGCCCTGGTCTGTCACGAAGTTGATGCCTTCCTCCTTGCCAATGCCAAAAAGAATCTCCTTCACAGTCTGCTCTTCAACCTGGATGGACACCGAGTTCTCGAGCGTGCCGGACATCCGGCCACTTTCGCTTTGCGCGTCAAACAGGAATCCGCGCCGTGTGACTTGTTTGCCAAACGTCTCCGGCACATATGGCTCAGCCTCGATCATCTCTAGCGCGTCGCGGATGTCTTTGCGCGGCGGCAAACCACGATCCTTGCTCTCCCGCCAAAGCTCCTTGATGGACGGGTTCATCCCGGTCTGCTTGGCGTCTATGGTGCGAATGCGATCCTCGATGGCCTGCTCCCGGAGCAGTGTCTTTTGGGTGGTCACCCACTCGCCAATACGCATCAATGTGGCATCTTCAGGATATTGTTGCAGCAGTAACCCCGCCTCCGCCTCGGCTTCTTCCCATTTGCCCTTTTCGGACAGCCGAAAGATCGATTCTATCTCCTTGTCGTAAGCTGCGTTGTACTGGACCTGGTCGCTCAAGCTGAAGCTTCCGTCGCTGCCCTGCTTCGACGAGCGGCAGCCTGCCATCGCCACTAACACCATAGCCA
>DASCOW010000307.1:0-8440 GCA_036012205.1 Verrucomicrobiota bacterium | reverse complement strand
GGGCCGCGGAGGGAGTCGTACAGTTCGTCCTGCGCGTGCATCCACTCCGTCGGCATGCCGTCGGTGACCGGATGGGATCCGTCGCGAACGATGATCTTGAAGGCATGCTGCGGGCCGTGGCTGCCGCCCCTACCTGGCTGGGTGTTCCGGACGAGGTTGCCTTCGTCGTTGTAGTAAACGTACGGTCCGTGTTTTTCGGTGCGGCCGCCCCAGCCACCGAGGCCAATCATCTGGTTATACTCGGGCCAATTCGGGAATGAGTTGTCGGCGGCATGGACAACAATGAACCGGCCGCCGCTCTTCATGTATTTTTCAAACGCACGTTGAACCGGCTCGGGCCAGTTCTCGCCGTTGTAGTTGCTGACGATCACGTCGTAGTCGTTGAACGCCGGGCGAAAGGCATCCCACTTGGTCTGAAACTCCGCCCGGATTTTTTTGGCGGCCTCGGCAGCCTTGGCCTTTTGATTCTCGCTCAAGTTCCGTGGCGGACGCGGTGCACGGGGCGGGGAGGTTTCCACATCGATCTGGAATAATCCGGTCTTTTCCATCTGCGCCTTCATGTACGGCGTCATGGCTTTCCAGTTATGATTATTCTGTCCATCGACGAACAGCACCTTGATCTTCCCAGCGAACGCCGGGTTTGCCGCAACGACGAGGAGCAGGGTGGCAGCGATCCATTTTCCAGCCAGAATTGCGCGAAGCATCATGGCGGAGATGTTGACCGTAGCAGGGATAATTCGCAAGCCAAAAGCCGGATGCTCGACTCTGCTTTTGTCGTCAGGCAACCTCACGCCGTTGCTCGAAGTAACACAACAACTTGGCCAAGCGCGCTGGCTGCTGATGGCGCTAGTGGGGCTGGCGCTCGCGCTGGCTTTCCCGGAGCCGCGCTGGCTGGGCCTGGCCTGGCTGGTGCCGGGCGCCTGGCTTGCGGTGGTGTCCGGGGAGCGGCGCTGGCGGTTGTTCGGCTTAGCCCTTGTTGCGGCACTGGTGTTTCGGTTGGTTTCGCTGCGGTTCTTGCTGAACATACCGCACGCGGCCGGGGCTGTTGCGGGATGGCTGGCGCTTAGTTTTTATTCCGCGCTGTACCCAGCTGCGTGGACTTGGCTTTGCGGCGGGTGGCTGAGAGATGGCTTGGCCGAACTGCGCTGGCCATGGTTTCGGCGACTCGGCTTTGGACTGTTTGCGGCGGCGACCTGGGTGGGGATTGAGATGGTGCAGGCACGCTTGCTCGGCGGCTATCCGTGGAACCTGCTCGGTGTCAGTCAGTTCGAGAACCTGCCGCTGATCCAAATCGCCTCAGTGACTGGAGTATACGGCGTATCGTTTTTGGTCGTTTGGGTGTCGGTGAGTTTGCTTTTTGCCATGCTGCAAATCTGCCGCGCACCGACCAACCCGTGGTCGTGGACAGCTGACGTGGCACTGCCTCTGTTGACACTGGGCCTGGCTTGCGGCTGGGGGATTCTTCGCGTCAGCAAGGTGCCAAAACCTGCGAACATTCTGACCGTTGCGCTGGTGCAACCGAGCATCCCGCAGCGGCTGATTTGGCAGAGCGACAGCGGTAATGAGCGGTTAGCCAAGGTGCTGGAGTTGTCGCTGTTGGCCTTGGCCACCAAGCCGGATTTGCTGCTGTGGCCGGAGGCCTGTGCGCCGAGCACTGCGGAGCGTTGGCCGAAGGTGTTCGACATGGTGAAGTCAAGCGGTGTGCCGCTACTGTTTGGCGCGGACGATGTCGAGCGGATCGATGGCTCGGATGAGGTGCGATTTTACAACAGCGCCGTATTCTTGGCGCCGGACGACTTACAGTTGTCAAGTTACCGCAAGCAGCGACTCGTGATGTTCGGCGAGTATATCCCGTTTGAGAAAGCGCTGCCATTCATGAAATATTTATCGCCGATCGGTGGCAGTTTTACAGCCGGGACGGAGCCGGTGCAGTTTACGCTGCCGGAAGGCGGGCACACGCTCACGCCATTGATCTGCTTTGAGGACGCGTTTCCACACGGCGGCCGCAAGCATGTGTCGGCAGAAACCGGGCTGCTTGTGAACCTGACCAATGACGGCTGGTTCGGTGCCGGGCCGGGGCAGTGGCAGCATGCGGCCAACGCGGCCTTTCGCGCGGTGGAAAACGGCGTGTCACTCGTCCGCTGCGCCAACAACGGCTTGACGTGCTGGATCGATCCGCTTGGACAAGTACGGCAATTTTATGGACAGGAAACCGGCGACATTTATGGGGCCGGTTTCGTGTCGTTCGAGGTGCCGATTGGCCAGACACTTGGCCAAACAAGGTACAACCGTCACGGTGACCTGTTCGGCTGGGCCTGTCTCATTGTTGCCGTGGCGGGGGCGGCCCGGGGCAAGCGAAGACTACACACCGGCGGAGGAATCAGCTAAGCTGCCCGCCGCGTTCGCGCCATTATGATTCCGAGGGAAATTCTGAAAAAAATCCGGCAGCTCGAGATTCGCACCAAGCGGCTCGTCACCGAGACGTTGGCGGGGCAATACCACAGCGCGTTCAAGGGGCAAGGTCTGCATTTCGAGGAGGTGCGCGAGTACATGCCCGGCGACGAGATCCGGTCGATCGACTGGAACGTCACCGCCCGAATGAACCAGCCGTTCGTCAAGGTGTACTCGGAAGAGCGCGAACTAACGCTGATGCTGCTGGTCGATCTTAGCGGCTCCGGCTTCTTCGGCTCGGTCGAGCAAACCAAGCGCGAGATTGCCGCCGAACTGGCCTCAGTACTGGCATTCTCCGCTATACGCAACAACGACAAGGTCGGACTGATCCTGTTCACAGACAAAGTGGAGAAATTCGTGCCACCGCGAAAAGGCCGTTTTCATGTGCTGCGGGTGATCCGCGAGATTCTGTTTTACGAACCGGAAAACCGGGGTACCGACCTGAACGGCGCGCTGGAGTTTCTCGGTCGAGTGGTGCCACGCAAGGCGATCACCGTCTGCGTATCAGATTTCCTCGGGCAAACGAACCCGAACCGGCGGTCAGTGGACGCGCATCTGCGGCGGCAGGTCGTGATGTCGGAGACACTGGCGCAGACCTCGGCCACGGCATTGCGGCAAGCCAACCGGAGGCACGACGTGGTGGCGGTGCAGGTCACCGACCCGCGTGAACTTGAACTGCCGGATGTCGGTTGGGTGGTATTGCAGGACGCCGAAACGGGGCAGATTGCGGAGATAAACACCAGTGACGACCGCCGACGCGAGGCCTACGCGCAGCGACAATATGATGCCCAGAATGAACTCGTGCGGCTTTTTCGCACCTCCGGTATTGACTCCATCCAGCTCCGTACCGACGAGCCATACATCGTTGCGCTCGAGAAATTTTTTGAGATGCGCCTGAAACGCCGGCACCTCGCCGCCTGATGCCGACAACCACCAACACCAACTCTGCGGCCCTGATTTTGCCCGATCCCGCCGACACCATAAACGCTGCGGCGCCGGGGGAGACCCCGGACATCCGAGGGCTCAAGGACTTGGTTGATATTCCCACCGGCCACGAGTGGGTGTTGTGGCTCTTGGTCGCCACTGCGGTAATGGTTGTTGTGGGAGTTGTCGCTTGGTTTATCAGCCGCCGCTTGGCCAAGCGCAGTGAGAGACTGGCACCCCCTCCCCCTCCACCGCCACACGTTGTCGCGTGGGAGCGATTGCAGCGTGCGCTCGGCCAGATCCATGAGGCAGAGCGGTTCTGTGTCGAGGTATCACAAATCATCCGCGACTATCTTGAGCAACGGTTCGATCTGCAGGCGCCGGATCGGACAACTGAGGAGTTTTTGTTTGAACTGCAGTCGAGCCAGCGCTTGGCCACAGAGCACAAGCAACTGCTCGCCGACTTCCTCGGCGCATGCGACATGGTGAAGTTTGCCAAGGCGGAACCGCCCGAGCAGGAGTTGCGCGATCTGCACGAGGCCGCCAGCCGATTGGTCGGCGAAACGCAATCTAGCCTGCGCGAGGAGACGGAGGCCGAGCAATGACATTCGGCGACCTGAGAATTGACAACCCGTGGTGGCTGCTCCTGCTGGTGCTGCTGCCGCTGGTGGCCTGGGCGCAGCGGCACTGGTCGGCCGGCCGGCCATCGCTGATGTTTTCCTCCGTGCAACTCCTGCGGGGCATCATGGGATTGGTCAAGCCGAAATCGGGGGTACTGCTGGGATTTCTGCACTGGACAGCGCTGCTGCTATTTGTACTCGCCATGGCCCGACCACAGTGGGGCGAGGGCACCGAGAAGATCAAGGCCAGCGGCATCGATATCGCCGTGGCGTTCGACTTGTCCGGCAGCATGCTGGCCGAGGATTTTCAGCTAAAAGGAAAGCGAGCCAACCGCGCCGATGTGGCCAAGGCGGTACTGAAGGGATTTGTCGATGACCGGCCGGCGGATCGGATTGGCTTGGTGGCTTTCGCCGGGCGGGCGTACATCGCCGCGCCGCTGACTCTGGACCATGACTTCCTGCTAGCCAACCTCGACCGGCTCGAGGCCGGGAGCCAGTCAATCGAGGACGGTACCGCTATCGGTTCGGCGATCAGTGCCGGGTTGAACCGCCTGCGCGACCTCGACTCGGAGAGCCGCATTATCATCCTGATGACCGACGGTCAGAACAACGCCGGCACCGTCGCGCCACTGACTGCCGCCGAGGCGGCCGAGTTGCTGGGAGTGAAGGTCTACACCATCGGCGTTGGCACGCGCGGCGTGGCGCCTATGCCGTATACTGACGTGTTTGGCCGGAAGCGCTACCGCAACGTCGAGGTGAATATCGACGAGGACACACTGCGAAAAATCGCCGAGCAAACCGGCGGCAAATACTTCCGCGCCGACAGTCAGCGCAAGCTGCGTGAAATCTACGACGAAATCGACGAACTGGAAAAAACAGAGGTGGAGGTGGAGCGTTTTTTCAACTACGACGAATGGTTCCCTTACCTCGTCATCTCCGGCCTGACGCTGCTGCTGCTGGAAATCATCCTCGCCAACACCGTCTGGCTCAAGCTGCCGTAGGCCGGTGGGCGTCGGGCGCTACTTCTTCAGCGCGGACTCGATGGCGGCTATTACCTCAGGGGCGTCCGGCTTTGTGGGAGGCGAAAAGCGCTTGAGGACCTTGCCGTTGCCGTCAAGCAGGAACTTCTCGAAGTTCCAGCGTATCTTGTCCGAGCCGCCCGATTCCTTCTTGAGTATCTTGTAGAGCGGGTGTGCGCCGTCGCCGTTCACCTCGATCTTGGCGTGCAACGGGAAAGTGACTTCGAAGTTGTCCGAGCAGAATTTTTTTATTTCCAGCGGGCTACCCGGTTCCTGTTTGCCAAACTGGTTACATGGGAAACCCAACACAGTGAAGCCCCTCTTGGCGAACTTCGAGTGGACAGCCTGCAGTTGCTTGTATTGCGGAGTGAGCCCGCACTTGCTGGCGACGTTGACCACAAGCATCACTTTGCCCTTGTGGTCGCCGAGGCTGGCTTTCTTGCCGTCAATGTCCTTGAGCGGGATATCGAGGGTTGATGGCCCGGCGCAAACCGCGCCAGGCAGGCAAATGGAGAGCAGGAGTGTCGGAAAAAGTTTCATCACGCGGCAAACTTGTCAGGCGAATTCTTATTGTCAATCATTGTCATTAAGTTGGCGGCTTGTTTTTGGGGAGTATTTTGTTGAAACTACGCGGCCGTCGATTTGCGATGAAGAAGAAATCCAACAAAAAGAAAAACCCACCGAACCTGCGCCCACACTCAGCTATTATGCTGGACGGACCAAACCGAGCCCCGAGTCGTGCGATGCTTTACCCGACCGGCTTCAAAAAGAGCGACTTTGAAAAGCCGATCATCGGCGTGGCCTCCACGTGGAGCAACGTCACGCCGTGCAACATGCACATCGATGAACTGGCACTCGTGGCCGAGGCCGGCACGAACAAAGCCGGAGGCAAGGCAATCGTGTTCAACACTATCACGATCTCCGATGGCATCTCGATGGGCACCGAGGGCATGAAGTACTCGCTCGTGTCGCGCGAGGTAATCGCCGACTCAATCGAGACGGTCGTCGGCTGCGAGTGCATGGACGGCTTCGTAGCCATCGGCGGTTGCGACAAAAACATGCCGGGCTGCATGATCTCGATCGCGCGGATGAACCGCCCGGCGGTATTCGTGTACGGCGGCACGATTTTGCCGGGCTGCATCTCAGGTCAAACGAAGAAGCTCGACATCGTCTCGGTGTTCGAGGCGGTCGGCGTGCATGCGAACAACAAGTTGAGCGACAAGGGGCTCGAGGAGATTACATCGTGCGCCATCCCGGGTGCCGGTTCCTGCGCTGGGATGTACACGGCCAACACGATGGCCAGCGCGATCGAGGCGATGGGCATGAGCCTCCCAGGCAGCAGCGCTCAGGCGGCGATCAGTCCGGCCAAGAAGAAGGATTGCCGCGAGGCCGGTGCCGCAGTGCTCAACCTGCTCAAGCTCGGCATCAAGCCGCTCGATATCATGACGAAGAAAGCGTTCGAGAACGCGATTACCGTCGTCATCGCGCTCGGCGGCTCGACAAATGCCGTGCTGCATTTGCTGGCGATGGCGCATGCGGCCAACGTCAAGTTGACCATCGATGACTTCACGCGCATCGGCAAAAAAGTGCCGGTGCTTGCCGACCTCAAGCCAAGCGGCAAGTACCTGATGAGCGAACTGGTCGCCATCGGAGGCATTCAGCCTATGATGAAAACGCTGTTCAAGGCGGGCTTACTGCACGGAGATTGTTTGACCGTCACCGGCAAGACGATGGCGCAGAACTTGGCCAAGGCAAAGCCGTACCGCAAGGGGCAGAAAATTGTTCAGCCAATGAGCAGGCCGATCAAAAAGAGCAGCCACCTCGTGGTAATGTACGGCAACCTCGCAGCAGAAGGCGGCGTGGCCAAGATCACTGGCAAGGAAGGCATGAGTTTCACCGGCACCGCCAAGCCGTTCGACTCCGAGGAGAAGGCAATGAAGGAGATCCTCGGTGGCAGAATCAAAAAAGGCGATGTAATCGTCATCCGCTACGAGGGGCCAAAGGGCGGCCCAGGCATGCGCGAGATGCTTGGTCCGACAGCTGCTATCATGGGCTCCGGTCTGGGCAATGACGTAGCGCTCATCACCGACGGACGGTTTTCCGGCGGGACGCACGGCTTCGTTGTCGGCCACATCACGCCGGAGGCTTACACAGGCGGCGCGTTGGCCTTGGTGAAGCGTGGCGACTCGATCACCATCGACGCCGAGCGTCGGCAACTCGTGCTCAATGTGTCGACGAAGGAATTGGCCAAGCGCCGCAAAGCATGGCGCAAGCCCAAGCCGCGCTACACCAAGGGCGTCTTGGCCAAGTACGCCAGCGCAGTAACCTCGGCCTCGCAAGGCGCGGTGACCGATTACAACTTGGAAGTGTGACCGCGCACTTGACCAAACGACAACTCGACTGAATCTGTTTACCCGCGAGAATGCGCAGACAATATCCGTTCCAAATTTTCGAACCGAAGTGGCAACAGCATTGGCATGACAACGGGACGTTCCGGGCGTGGAATCCAGGTGAGAGTGTCCCGAATACTCATCCATTCAGCGAGCGCCATGCTAGCGCGAATCCCGGCGATGTGCCGAAGTACTACATTCTTGACATGTTCCCCTACCCGTCCGGTTCCGGGCTACACGTTGGCCATCCGGAAGGCTACACAGCCACCGACATTCTCGCCCGCTACAAGCGGATGCAAGGCTTCAACGTACTGCACCCGATGGGATGGGACGCATTCGGCCTACCAGCGGAGCAGTACGCCATAAAAACCGGACAGCACCCACGTGTCACCACCGAGGCCAACGTCGCTAACTTCAAGCGGCAAATTCAATCGCTGGGTTTCAGCTACGACTGGAGCCGCGAGGTTAACACCACTGACCCTGGCTACTTCCGCTGGACGCAGTGGATCTTCCTACAGCTTTACAACTCGTGGTTCAACCGATCGACACACAAGGCGGAACCGATCGACACACTGGCCTACCCACCGGACGCGATCACCGACGAGCAGCGATGCGTCTGGCGCGACGCACATCGACTGGCCTACGTAAGCGAGGCGCCGGTAAACTGGTGCCCTGAACTTGGCACCGTGCTTGCCAACGAGGAGGTCAAGGACGGCGTGAGCGAGGTCGGCGGTTTCCCGATGGAGCGTAAACCAATGCGGCAGTGGATGCTCCGCATCACCGAATATGCGCAACGACTGCTCGATGACCTCGACGGCATCGATTGGAGCGACTCACTCAAGGAAATGCAGCGCAACTGGATCGGCCGCTCCGAGGGTGCAGAGGTGATTTTTCGCGTCGAGAATTCCGACGTCGAGATTCCTGTATTCACCACGCGGCCGGACACGCTATTTGGCGCGACGTACATGGTACTCTCACCGGAGAGCAGTTTACTTGGGCACATCGTCAGCGACGAACACAAAGCCGCTGTCGCGGC
>DASCOW010000306.1:0-2018 GCA_036012205.1 Verrucomicrobiota bacterium | reverse complement strand
CGGCGGCCGGGCGGCCGAACATTTTATTCATCATGGCGGACGACCTCGGCTGGATGGACTTGGCGTGCCAAGGCAACAAACTGGTCGAGACGCCGAATATCGACCGCTTGGCCCGGCAGGGGATGCGTTTCACCAGTGCCTATGCGGCGGCGCCGGTTTGCTCACCGACCCGGGCGGCGGTGCTTACCGGCCAGGCCCCGGCGCGCGTGCACATGACGTCGCATCTGCCGGGGCAATTTTTCCCCAAAGACAACCGGCCGCAACCGGCCGATATGGTGCCGGCGATTGGTCCCGAACACATCACGATCGCCGAGCGGCTGAAGGAGGTTGGTTATGCAAATGCGTTCCTTGGAAAGTGGCACATTGCGCCGAGCGCCGGGCCGCAGGGAAAGGTGGCGTCTGAGCACTCGCCGCTTAATCAAGGTTTCGACATCAACATCGGCGGCACATCGTACGGTGGCCCGCCGAGTTTCTTCTCACCGTACCGTAACGCGACGCTGCCGGACGGCGAGCCGGGCGAGTACCTGCCGGATCGGTTGGTTGACGAGACGATCGGTTTCATCCGCGACCACAAGGCTGTGCCATGGATGGTGCATCTCTGGTTTTACACCGTGCATTGGCCGATGCAGGCGCCGGAGGCACTGCTCAAAAAATATGCCGGGCGCACCGGCCCAGGGTTGAACGACACGCGTTACGGCGCAATGATTGAGGCGATGGACCTGGCCGTTGGCCGGTTGCTGGCATCGCTCGAGGCGCTGGGCCTGAACGATGAGACGCTGGTGGTGTTCACGAGTGACAATGGCGGCTTTGCAGGGGTGTCGGACTGCCGGCCGTTGCGCGAATCGAAGGGGCACCTGTACGAAGGTGGCATTCGCGTTCCGATGATCGTGCGCTGGCCGGAGCGGGTGAAGCCCGGCACGTTCGCCGACGAACCGGTGGTGAGTATGGATTTTTACCCGACATTCCTCGAGGTCGCCGGGCTGAATCCGATAGACAAAAAACCGATCGACGGAGAAAGCCTGGTCTCGCTATTCCAACAAACCGGTAAACCCAAGCGCAGGGAGCTCTTTTTTCATTTCCCGAACTACGCCTGGCACATGGACAACCGCCTGGGCGGCGCGGTGCGCGCGGGCGATTACAAGTTGATCCGCAATTACGATGACGGCTCAGTGGAACTGTACAACTTGAAGTCTGACCTTGGCGAAACGAAGAACTTAACCAAGCATCATCCTCGCTTGGCCAAGCGGTTAAACCAAAAACTCACCGTTTGGCTCAATGAAACCAACGCATGGATGCCAAAAGCACCCAGACCAAACGGGAAATAAATTCTATTTTCCTGCTTGATTTGTGGCAAGCTTTGGGCCGCTTATTCACATCGTGACGTTTGAACAACACATAGTTGCGATCAATCTGCAGTCGACTCGGGTGCCGGCAGCATCCCTTTGTCTGCTAGTGGACACGCTTCAGAATGCAATTGTCAGCGATTGTTGTCTCGGGTCAATACAAACTCAAAGCTTTGACTCCCACAAAAAGTCGGATAGTTGTCCGCTGGCTTGCAAATGACGTTTGCTAAAATAAAAAACACCGAAATGAATTTAATTAGAAAAAGTGTGAGATGGTGGTTTGCGACAATGGTCGTGACTGGATTGGTGTTGGCATCGGCCAAGGCGGCGGACGGCGATCCTGATGCGAAGCAGGAAGTTCGCGATGTCGCCGCCTTAAAAAGACTTAAAAAGCGAAAGGGCATTTCGCTGTTGTATGTGAAGGGATTAGTCTGTCCTTCGTGCGCAATTGGCATTCGTGTCAAGGTGGGGAAACTGCTGTTCGTTGATTCGGCCCGTTACAAGCGTGGGGTCGATATGGACACAAAGACGCAATTGCTGACCGTGGCATTGCTGCCCGGGGTGAAAGCAGAGACGAGGAGCCTGAGCAAAGCGATCACCGATGCTGGTTATGAGGCAGTCGAGTGGTATTCGCTTGAGAGGGGAAAACTCAAGACTCATTCGTTCGCGGTTGCG
>DASCOW010000305.1:0-1634 GCA_036012205.1 Verrucomicrobiota bacterium | reverse complement strand
GAGAAGAATCTGCGAGAGGGTGGTGACATCTCAGAAGAGGAGGCCCGCATCCTGAACCAAGCCATCCTCTACTCCGAGGCGATGATCAAGGCCAAGCGCCGCAAGCGTAACTAACCCGCTTGGCCAAGCACTTGGTTGGGCGCCAACTCACGACATTTTTACGAGGCGAGCCGCACGCGGTTCGCCTTTTTTGTGCCGAAGACTTGCGATTCGACACCCAGCCCGATAGACTGTCAGGACGGCTTGCAGCCGAGTACTTGTCCCAGGCCATGCCACCCCACCCCGCCGTTTGGCCAAGCGGCAGCGAATCACAAGACACTTTTATGGCATACAAAAACATCACCCCGCCCGAAGGCGGCAAAATCACCATCACAAACGGCAACCTGCAGGTGCCGGACAACCCGGTCGTCCCGTTCATCCGTGGAGACGGCATCGGCCCGGATATCTGGACAGCCAGCCAACTCGTCTTTGATGCCGTCATCGAGAAAGCATACGGCGGCTCAAAAAAGATCGCTTGGTTTGAAGTGTTTGCAGGCCAATCGTCCAAGGATCAGTTCGACGAATGGCTGCCAGAAGACACTCTCGCTGCATTCCGCGAATTTCTCGTCGGCATCAAAGGCCCGTTGACGACACCGGTCGGTGGCGGCATCCGCTCCATCAATGTCGCCCTGCGACAAATTCTTGATCTGTACACCTGCCTCCGCCCGGTGCGCTGGTTCGAGGGTGTGCCCAGCCCCGTGAAGCAGCCGGAGCTGACAGACATGGTCATCTTCCGCGAAAACACCGAGGACATTTACGCCGGCATTGAGTTTCAGCATGGCACCAAAGATTGCGATAATTTCAAGAAGCTCTTTAGCGAAAACTTCCCGGAGCACGCAAAAAAAATCCGCTTCCCAGGCACGGCTGGCTTCGGCATCAAGCCCGTGTCCGAGGAAGGCACCGAGCGAATTGTGCGCGCCGCCATCGAGTATGCCATTGCTAACGACCGTGACAGCGTCACCCTCGTGCACAAAGGCAACATCATGAAGTTCACCGAGGGTGCCTTCCGTGATTGGGGCTATACGTTGGCCAAAAAAGAATACGGTGCGAAAGACCTCGACGGGGGTCCATGGCAGATCATCGAAAAAGATGGCCAAAAAATCATCGTGAAAGACGTCATCGCTGATGCCTTCCTGCAACAGATTCTGACGCGCCCCGCCGAGTACGAGGTCATTGCCACGCTCAACCTTAACGGCGACTACATCTCGGATGCACTCGCAGCGTGTGTTGGTGGTATCGGCATCGCGCCGGGTGGCAACATCAACTACAACACCGGCCATGCCATCTTCGAGGCCACCCACGGCACCGCGCCAAAGTACGCCGACCAGGACAAGGTTAACCCCGGTTCCGTCATCCTCAGCGGCGAAATGATGCTGCGGCATCTCGGTTGGCTCGAGGCCGCCGATCTCATCGTCAAGGGCATGAACGGCGCCATTGCCTCAAAAAACGTCACCTACGATTTCGCTCGCCTCATGGATGGTGCGACCGAGATTAAGTGCTCCGCCTTCGGCCAAAACATCGTCGACCACTTGGGCTGAGTCATCCTGCCCGGCAACTGCCCCGGAGATTCATATCAGGTAATGGGAGCGGGTGAC
>DASCOW010000304.1:0-4661 GCA_036012205.1 Verrucomicrobiota bacterium | reverse complement strand
ACTGACCGGAATGCATCAAGATTGATGTCTGCCTCGGCATCCTCGTCCGCGTGGCACTCAAAACAAAACTCATCGAGCAACGGTCGGATCTGCGGTTGATAAAGTTCATCCAGCGCGTCCGCCTGGCCAAGCGGCAAATAGGAAAACACAGCCAGCAAAACGACTGACCGGCAACCAAGTCGGTTAAATAAAAATGGCACGACCTGCTCCCAAAGGGTGGCGGCAACCATTCCCTCAACATGAATATCCGTCAAGACGGCAATGGTTTTCTGGCCGCCCCGGCCGGGCCGCACAGGGCCTCGAGCAGCGTCTGTACCCGCGTAAGCGCAGATCCAGGGGAACGTGCCCGGAGATTCCCTGTGCCGGGTGCAACCTTGAGGTTGATGAATACCGGCCCTTCTTAGATGGCTGAGATTCCTGCTGGGCAGAAATCCGGATCACCCGGCCGATGCCCCACACGCTATCTTTCCCGTGGAATCAATCCTGAACAACTGTTGAAATTGTTGGCAATCGCGTGGCCAAGCGCTCGCAGTAAAACACTTTCCGTTTGTCTTCACAGTCGTCCAACACTAGCCTTGACCAAGCGGCCGGGGGCGGTCGCACCACTGTTGCCTGATGAAAATATTCTGTCTTGGCGCCGCCGGGAAAATTAGCCGCGAGTCGGTTCTCGACCTCCTCCATTCCAAAAAAATCACCCAGATCACGATCGGGGACACCAACGAAGCCCGGGGACGCGAAGTCGTCACCTGGCTGGATGACAACCGGGTGGACTTTGTCCAGGCTGACGTATTTCAGACCGATCAAACCGCCGAGTTGATTCGGGACTACGACCTCGTCATGGACGGCACCCCGATATCCATCAATCACGAGTCAACCCAATGCATCGCAAAAGCGGGCGTGCACGGCGTAAACTTGAACGGAACCGGACCGGAATTTGCCTTTCACGAATCGTTCGTTGAGGCAGGTAAAACCTACGTACCGGGCTTCGGAATGACGCCGGGCATCACCAACGTGATGGCCCGTTATGCCCACGACCGGCTGGAGACGATCGACACCATCCGCATCAGCCACGGGGCGTTCCGGCCGTTCGCCTTTTCGCCTGCGATCACTGAAACAACCCGTATCGAGTATGAGCCCGGCTTGGAAAGCCGAATCGTTTTTGAGAACGGCGAATTCAAGCAAGTGGAGCCGTTCGCGCGCCCGCTGGAGGTGACGCTGCCCGAGCTGTTCGGAACACACACGCAATACATCATCCCCCACGCCGAAACCCAGACACTTCCCGGGTCTTTCAAGAAGAAGGGAGTCCGGTTGGTCGAAGTGCGCGGGACATGGCCGCCGGCTAACATGCAGCTGCTGCGTGCGCTGTACGACTGGGGGTTTCTCGAGAACAAAACCGTCAACGTGGCCGGAAACGAAGTGGGGGTGATGGACGCCATTGCGGCCTACCTGCTGCAGTCCGATCAGGGAACCACTACCAGGCTATATGGGTACGCCCTGCACGTCGAGGTCACCGGGACAGAGGGCAGCAAACCCGTCAGCTACACCATGACAAACACCCATCCGGCCTCGGATGGATCAGTTGCCGGCTGGGAAAGCCTGCGCGCATACACGCGCTCGGTCGGAATCCCGATGTCGATCGCCGCCCAGTTAATTCTCGATGGTAAAGCTGGCGCAAAGGGAGTCGTCACCCCGGAACTGGCATTCGAGCCAGAGGTTGTCTTCGCCGAGTTGGAGAAACGACAGATTGCGATTCATATCGACAAACGAGAGATTGCCTAACCCTCAACCGCACCAATCCAGATTTCCAAGTCATCGGTCTTGGCGTTTTGCAGGAAGCGGTCGAGGTGCTTGATACCGTAAGCGTGGAAATCCACGTCCAGTGTTGAGATACCCACCTGGACGTAGGACCACATCGCCTCGCGCAGGTCGGACAATACCCGCAGCAGATGCAGCCGGGCCATTTCCGCCGGGCTTGGTTCCCGACCAAGATACGATTCCATCAGCGTGCGGCAACCGGTCTCATCCAGGCAAAAGTTGACCGCGCAATTACCCAAGTCAACGTACGGGTCGCCCATGCCGGCGTATTCCCAGTCCAACAGGTAAAGCTGTTCTTTGCCCTGCAGAAAATTCGCCGCGATCAGGTCGTTGTGGCACGGGGCCAACACCCCTAGGCAACGCCCGACTGCCCCGATGATTTTCTTTGAGAACTCCAGCGCTTCACCGAGTTGATCGGGGTGGGTGACGTTGAATCGCTTGGCAGTCGCGATGTAGTCATCGATCACCGTTGGCAGATCGAATATGCCGGGAACTTCCGGAGCCGAGTGCAGCCGGTGCAGCAGTCTGGCTACGCGGCGGATTGTCGCCGGGCAACCGGTGTCAATCGAGCCGCCCTCGACGAAACGGGTGACGAGGATTTCGTGCGCAGCGATGAAAGCGATCGGCTCCGGAGCGATGCCGATCTCCCAAGCCACGCGAGAAATTGCGTTTTCTGTTTGCCGATCGATACCGAAAAGGTCGGTATCTTTCCCCGGCAAACGGGCGACGAACCTTTCGCCGCCGCTGGTCCCGATGAGGAGGTTTTGGTTCGTGAGCCCGCCAGGAATGGGGTTGAGCGTAAATGTACCCCAGCCGGGGAATTCAGCACCCAACAACGCCCTGGCCTGCTCAATTGAAATCATGCCGAACGAACTCCGCTTGGCCAAGCGCGGCAGTTAAATATTCTCCTTCGGAGCCTCGGAATCCTCCTCGGGCGGTTTCTTCGCGCCGGGAGGCGGCTCGACGACGACCACCGGTACCGGGTAGCGCAACTTCATCACATCGTCCACGACCACCTCGATGTTGTACACGCCGGGCGCCTCGAACTTGGTGCCGGCAAACACCGCGATGTTGGTCGCGTGATGCGCCGGGTCGCGCAGGGCGAACTTGGTCTCGCACTTGCGAATGATCGTCTCCTGGTCAGGTGCGAGGAGACGGATATTTTCGTGGAACTCGCCCACGCCGGCAACCCATCGCGTGAACACGCACAGTTTGCCGGCGACGATCGGCATCTTGGGCACGCGGATGACGCCAATGATGCCAAGTGCGATGAAGTTGCCGGTGGCCTCCTGCCGCACGTCTTCGCACAGCACGGAGCATTGCAGGTCGGGGAGTATTCGAGATGCTTGCATTCTGTCTTTAAATCTATCGGGCTCCCTCGCCGGTTTGCTGCTCGGCGGCGCGGACGGTGTTACGCATGAGCATGGCGATCGTCATCGGGCCTACTCCGCCGGGGTTCGGGGTGATCCGGCCCGCGACCGGTTGCACGGCGGCAAAGTCCACATCGCCCACGAGCCGGTAGCCCTTTTCGACGGCGGAATCATCGACGCGATTAACGCCGACGTCGATCACCGTCGCGCCCGGCTTGACCATTTCCGCCTTGACGAACTCAGCCACGCCCATAGCCGCCACAATGATGTCCGCACGGCGGCAATGCACCGCCACATCGCGGCTGCGCGAGTGGCAAAGGGTGACAGTGGCGTTGGCGTCTTTGGCCTTTTGGCAGAGGATTGCTGTCATCGGTTTGCCGACGATGTTGCCCCGGCCAAGAACCACCACTTCCGCACCCTCGATCAGCACACCGGAGTGAACAAGCAACTCGTGCACGCCGCCCGGGGTACACGGCACAAAGCCGCCGCTCTCGCCGAGCATCAGTTTGCCGACGTTTACCGGGTGAAAACCGTCGATGTCCTTGGCCGGCGACACGGTGGAGAACACTTTCGTTTCGTCGATGTGACGCGGCAATGGCGCCTGCACGAGGATACCGTACACGCTGGCGTCGGCGTTGAGTCTGCTGAGCATCTCGAGTAAATCCGCCTCCGGCGTGTCCTCCGGCAGCACGGTGGTCTCAGAGCGAATGCCGAGCTTGGCCGCCGTGCGTTCCTTCATGCCAACGTACACCCGTGACGCAGGATCTTCGCCAACGCGGATGAACACGAGGCTCGGTTCGACGCCGGCCGACTTGAGCGCGGCGACACGGAATCCGGTCTCCGCATGAACCTCCCCTGCAATCGCGCGGCCATCTATCAGGTTATCGGCAGGCATCAGGGAAGCGTCTTGAGCGTGCGCACATCGAGCAGCGGCAGCGCAGGCCAGCGCGGATCCACAGCCTCAACGCCGGTGAGAATGACCTTGCGGTTGCGTAGCATGCTCATCAACCGCTCGAACGTGATCGACTCGCCGGCCTCACCGGCCGTCTTGAGTGGTCCGGTGTCGGATGAGTAAAGATAATTGATGGTCCGGCCGTTGTCATCGAGCAGTTCAAACCGGCTCGGGGCTCTCGGGCTGCGGAAGAAGCGGCGCTTGATGGTACCCTCGCGGGTGACGATGCGCGGCGGCGGCACCGGCAGCTTCGTTTCGGTGACGGCGGGGGCCGCTTCCGGCTTGGTTTCCTCTGCGTCCTCCGGGTTGCCCATCGGCGGCTTTTGCCTGTCGGCGACCTCAGAGGCGTCGACCACGACGACTTCTGGCTCGGGAGGATCCGGCATGTCGCCCGACTCGGGGGTTGTTTCCGTTTCGTCCTTGACCTCGGTGAGTTCTTCCGGCTTGGCCTCGGGAATCTCTTCTTTTGGCTCCTCCGGCTTGGTTTTCTCTTCCGGCTTGGTTTCCTCTTCCGGCTTGGTTTC
>DASCOW010000303.1:0-7629 GCA_036012205.1 Verrucomicrobiota bacterium | reverse complement strand
CGCGAGACGCCGCTGCTGCCACCGGAGCTGTGTCCGGTTTTCAAAAAAATCGTCAAGCGCGTCTTCGCCGAGCGCCGCAAAAAAATGATGAAATTGCTCAAACGCGACTGGCCCGAGCTCGCCGTGGCGGAGGCGTTCGACGCGTTGTCCCTCGACGAAACAATCCGCGCCGAGCGTGTCACTATCGCGCAATTCGTGGAGCTAACCCAGCACCTGAGCCGTGCAGAGAGTGATGAGTGAGGAAATCTTCGACGTCGTTGATGCGAACGACCAGGTCATCAGCCAAAAACCGCGCAGTGAGGTGCACCGGCTTCGCCTGCGGCACCGCGCCATTCACCTGCTCGTCTTCAACACCGGGGGTGAGTTGTTTCTGCAAAAGCGTTCTATGAAAAAGGACTGTTTCCCTGGCACTTGGGACTCATCCGTCTCGGGCCACGTTGATTCCGGCGAGACGTACGATGCCTGCGCCCTGCGCGAGCCACGCGAGGAAATCGGCCTTGAGTTGGCAGCCGTGCCGGAGCGGTTGTTCAAGATTGACGCTTGTGGAGAGACCGGTCAGGAGTTTGTCTGGCTGTACCGTTGCGAACACGAAGGCCCGTTCCGGCTCAACCCCGACGAACTCTCCGGCGGCGGCTGGTTTGCAGCGAAGAAAATAACCGACTGGATCGCCATCACCCCTGCCGACTTCGCCCCTGCCTTCGTGCTGATTTGGCGGCTGTTGAACAAAAGGTAACAACTGTTTTGTGGGCACAGTTAACAGCTTCCGGACGCTTGGCCAAGTGATTCGGCTCTCGACTCGCAAAGGCGGCTGCCTCACAGTTCCGTCATCATGATGAGCGGTTTTTGCGACTGTTTATCGGGTGTAATGATGGACGTTGGCAGCAACAACGGGTGTGATTTGCAGGGCCAGCCGGCTTGGGATCCAGGCCGTCCCGGGCATGGCTTGATCGAGGCACTGCGACGGGAGATCTCCGCGAGCGGCGTGCCGGACGCGGGGCGAATCCGCGAGCTCGCCGCTGAGCACCAAACGACGGCGGCGAAGGTACGCGGTGTCATCGGCTATTATTCGGATCTCGCGAGGGACGCCTCGAACATCAAGGTCTGCATGGGCGAAGCCTGCCGCGCGCGTGGCGCGGCCGGTGTTCTCGCGTCGTTGCGTGGCGCGGGCAATCACGCGGACATCATCCACTGCACCGGCCGGTGCGCCTGCGGCCCGATCAAGATCGAGATGCCATCATCGTCGCCCCCGGTGGCCAAGACCGGCTTGGCCGGCGGCCGCTCATTTTTTGTCAGCGCCGACACAGCCAGCGTGGAGCTTGGCAGCGAACGCTTGGCCAAGCGCTTGGTTGAAGCGATCGGTGAAGACGACTCGCTTGTGCGCACCGGCAGCCGGGGATTGTTTCACCTTGAGCCTATGGTTGAGGTGGAGACTATCGCCGGCCGGGTTGCGTTTGGGCCGGTGGACGAGGACGAGGAGGGATCTGTTTTTGCGGCGGTGGCCTCGGGCGACTTGGCTGGACACGGCAGGTTTCTCGGCCCGGTTGCGGAGATTGGCCTGATGAAGAGCCAGACACGCCTCGTGATGGGCCGGCTTGGCGACTGCGCTCCGACCGACTTGGCCTCCATGCGGCAGCTCGGCGCCTACGCCGGCTTGGCCAAGGCTCGGGAACTGGGTTCAGAAGGAATTTTGGCTGCGGTGGAGGCAGCCGGGCTCCGTGGTCGCGGTGGTGCGGGGTTCCCAGCTGGGTTCAAGTGGAGGGCGGCTGCGGCGGAGTCGTCTCCGATAAAGTATGTGGTGGCCAACGCTGACGAGGGCGACGCCGGAACGTTTATTGATCGCATGTTGATCGAGGGTGATCCGCACGCGCTGATCGAGGGGATGCTCATTGTTGCCGAGGCGGTCGGTGCGACGTACGGACATGTTTATTTGCGCAGTGAATATCCCGAGGCACGGGTCACCTTGCAGCGGGCGATTGATGATGCGCGCGCGGCAGGATTGTTCGGCGACTCGTTTGACATGGAGATCAACGTCGGCGCGGGCGCGTATGTTTGCGGGGAGGAAACGGCGTTGCTCGAGAGTCTCGAGGGGAGGCGTGGCGAGGTGCGGGCGCGGCCCCCGTTCCCTGCGCAGGAGGGTTTGTTTGGCAGACCGACGGTCGTCAACAATGTGCTGACGCTGGCCATGGCGGCGGCGGTACTTCGCGAGGGCGCTGAGTCGGTCGGCGTGTTGGGTGCAGAAAAAAGCCGGGGCACCGTTGTTGCACAAATTGTCGGGGCCGTGCCGCGGTCGGTTTGCGTCGAGGTGCCGTTTGGCGGATCGGTCGGCCGGTTTCTCCGGGACTGTTCCGGCTTGGACGGCGTGAGCGCGATTCAGGTGGGTGGCCCGCTGGGCAGTGTGTTTCGCGTTGACGAAATGGACGACGTGGAGTTGTCGTTTGAGGGCTTGGCCAAGGCTGGGGGGCTGCTTGGCCACGGCGGGTTTGTCTGTTATGGGGACGATTTTTCGCCACGCGACGAGGTGTTGCACTGGATGGATTTTTTCGCCGCGGAGAGCTGCGGCAAATGCACTCCCTGCCGTATCGGCACGCAGCGGGCGCGGGAACTGTTGCGCCGGATCGGCAGCGGCGACGAGCGCGCCGGCGACCGCGAGTTGCTCGGCGACCTGGACGAGGTGATGAGCGGCACGTCGCTCTGTGCGCTGGGTGGCTTGGCGATGAACCCGGTTCGCTCCACGATGCAAAAATGGCCGGACGCATTTGCTGCAAACCGGGAGGAACGGACGTGAGCGCGGACTTCATCAACCTGACCATTGACGGCAGGCCGGTCGCGGCCAAGCCGGGCCGGACCATTATGCAGGCGGCCCGCGATGCCGGTCTGCCGATCCCGTCCCTGTGCGACTCGCCGGAGCTGAGGGGCTTTGGCTCGTGCCGGTTGTGCGCGGTCGAGATCGAGGGTCGCCCCGGCACGCCGGCTTCCTGCACCACGCCCGCCACCGACGGCCTCGTCGTGAACACCCGCACAGACAAACTTTGGAAGTTGCGCCGGGGCATTGTGGAATTGTATGTCAGCGAGCACCCACTCGACTGCCTGACCTGCTCGGCCAACGGCGACTGTGAACTGCAGTTCGTCGCCGCCGAGGTGGGCCTGCGCGATGTGCGTTATAACGTCGAGCCGTCGAACACCGGGCAAGGTGTCGATGCCTCAAGCCCGTTTTTCTTTTTTGATCCCGCCAAGTGCATTGTCTGCTCACGTTGCATTCGTGCCTGTGACGATCTGCAGGTGACGCATGCGCTGTCGATCGACGGGCGCGGCTTTGCCAGTCGGATCATTTCCGGGGCTGATGAGTCATTCATGGAGTCAGACTGTGTCAGTTGCGGCGCCTGCGTGAACGAATGCCCTGTCGGTGCGCTGGAGGAAAAACAGCTTCGCGCGAGCGGCGCGCCGGACAAGTGGGTACGGACGACATGCGCATTCTGCGGTGTCGGTTGCCAGTTCGATGCCGGCATTAAAGGCAACAGATTGGTGACAATGAAGCCGGCCGCCAACTCGCCGGTAAACAATGGGCACGCCTGTGTGAAGGGCCGGTTCGCCTCGGCTTATGTCAATCACAACGAGCGCCTCACCACGCCGTTGATCCGCGAGTCCATCGACGATCAGTTCCGCAAGGCAACGTGGGAGGAGGCGTACGCTTTCATCACACGGCGATGGCAACAGATCATCGCCAAGCATGGCCCGGACGCCATCGGCACGATCACCTCATCGCGCTCCACAAACGAATTGAATTATCTTGGCTCGAAACTGATGCGGGCCGTCGTCGGCACCAACAACGTCGACAACTGCGCACGCGTCTGCCACTCGGCGACGGTGAAGGGGATGATGACAGTTTTCGGCGCTGGCGCTGGCACGAACAGTCTCGGCGACATCGACGTCACCGACCTGTTGCTTGCCTCGGGTTGCAACCCGATGCGTGGGCACCCGGTTACTGGCTCACGCATCAAGCGCGCGCGCAAACGCGGCATGAAACTCATCGTCGCCGATCCCATCCGTACAGAGTTGGCCGCGCTGGCGGATATTCATTTGCAGTTGCGCCCCGGCACAAATGTCGCGCTATTCCAGGGCCTGGCGCACATCATCCTGCGCGAGGGCCTCGAGGCGCCTGCAGAGTGGATGGAGAGGCGCACCGAGAATCTCGAGCCGTTCAGGGAGATGATCGCGGAAATGACGCCGGATCGATGCTCGGAGCTGACCGGTGTCCCGGTCGAGACACTCGAGACGGCGTCCCGGCTTTATGCCTCCGTGGACGCGGCGATGAGCGTGCACGGCCTGGGCATGACCGAGCACAGCCACGGCAGCGAGGGCGTGATGGCGCTCTCCAGTCTCGCACTGTTGACTGGTAACGTCGGCAGGCCCGGCACGGGCATCAACCCGTTGCGCGGCCAAAACAACGTGCAGGGTTCCTGCGACATGGGCGCGTTGCCCAACGTGTATACCAACTACCAGTCCGCGGCCGACGCGGGGCACCAGAAAAAAGTCTCTGCTGCATGGGGCGTGGACATGCCGACTCGTGCCGGTATGACCTACCCGGCAATGATTGACTCCGTGAAGAGCGGTGGAGTGCGAAGCCTGTACATGATTGGCTCCGACATCGCCCATACCGATCCTAACAACGAGCAGGTCAAGGAAGCGCTTGGCCAGCTCGAGTTGCTCATCGTGCAGGATATATTCATGAGTGAATCCGCCGAGTTCGCGCACGTTGTTCTCCCGGCGGCGACGTTCCTGGAGTCGGACGGCACCTACACCAACGGCGAGCGGCGAGTCCAGCGCATCCGCCGGGCTCTCAAGCCGCCCGGCCAGGCGAAGGAAGACTGGATCATTGTTGCCGAGTTGGCCGAGGTGCTTGGCCAGGCGATCGTTTCATCGCGTGACGTGTCGGATGTCTGGGACGAATTGGCCGCGCTCACGCCGAACTTCGCTGGCATCGACTACGGGCGTCTCGAGTCTCCCGAAGCCATCCAATGGCCGGCGCCGACCCTGGAGCACCCCGGTACGACCGTCATGCATCAGGGCGTTTTCAATCGTGGCCTTGGCCACTTCGCTGCGCCCGGTTTCGCCGAGCCAAACGAGCATGCCAGCAGTGCGTTCCCGTTCATCCTGATCACAGGGCGCGATCTGTATCACTACAACGCCGCCACGCAAACCCGGCGCACAGGCTTAACGCAATACAAGCTGACAGACTATCTGGACATCCACCCCGAGGACGCCGCGGGTTTGGGTATCGGCGACGGTTCACCGGTCTGGCTTTCGAGTCCGAGGAAGAAAATAAAAATAACCGCCCGGCACAGGAGCGACCTGCGGCGGGGCAACCTCTTCGCGACGTTCCATTTTGCAGAGATTGGCCTGAACGGAGTGCTCAGTTCTTCCGCCGACGGCCCCACCGGTTGTCCGGAATACAAGGTGCAAGCCGTCAACGTCGAGCCCGCCAAGTGAGCCGCGGCTCGGTCAGCGCCGGCGCATCATCCTCTGTTGCAACTCACGATCGCTATCGCGTTTCTTGATGGTTTCGCGCTTGTCAGCGGTGCCCTTGCCGCTGCCGACGGCGAGCTGTACTTTTACCTTCCCATTCTTCCAGTAAAACGACAGCGGGATAAGTGCCTTGCCTTTGACCGCTGCGATGCTGAACAGCTTGCGAATCTCCCTCTTGTGCAGCAGCAGCTTGCGCGGGGCCTTGGGCCGGTGGTTGGCTGTGTTGCCGTGCGAGTACTCGGAGATGTGCACATTGTGCAGCCACACCTCGTCGTTCTCGACACGGGCGAACGCGTCGCGGATCTGCCCCTTACCGGCTCGGAGCGATTTCACCTCCGTGCCGGACAGTACGATGCCGGCCTCGTACGTCTCCTCGATGTGGTACTCGTGACGGGCCTTCGAGTTGGTGAGGATGGTGTCCATCAAAAAAAACAGCCAGAGGCCCCAGGCCCCTGGCTGATATCAAATCGTTTTGCCGCGCTCAGGCCTTGCGCGCCCGCCGGCGGCTCTTTCGCTTGGGTTTCGGAATGTCCGTTTCCCATTTCATTTTGCCCTCGATGATCTCGGTCAGGGCAATGTCGGCGGTGCTCAACCCGGCGGTTTCAATGATCAGGGGTCGGTTGCCGCCGGAGTTCAGTTGGCGTACACGCCGCGAGACCAGATTGATCAACACATTGGGATTGCCAACCAATTTCAACGCTTTTGCACTTAATTCAGCTTTCAAAATAAAGCCTTTTTTCACAAAAAGGCCAAGAAGACTCTCAAACCCACCCATCCATTGCAAGCTCTATTTTTGTGTTATTGTCAAAAAACATAGCTTTTGACCCGCGCATCAAAAAGGGCAACATCAACACGCATAATTTATGCAAAGCCGATCTCTTTCGCAAACACGGTGGCAAGACGGGTGAAGAATTGAAAGCTGAATGGAAATGAAACATCAGCTTGGTAACAATTGGTCTCACAAAACTAACAAGGAATACAGGAACAAAGAAGGTCTCTGCAAAAACACGCCTGTGAATGTTTGCCTTATGTAACCTAATGGTTATAGCCTGCGCCTACGCAATGTCATCTAAGGTTGGATGCAGATATATGAAAGCAAATAATAAGACAAGTAAAAGCCGAAGCAGGATCTCAGGGTTTTTCTCAACTAGCGCAATTATTATGATTGCCATGGTGGCTTGTGTGAATTCTGCCAAGGGAGCAAAGCTGAAGGCTGATGATCTCTTTCGCACAGACCAACTTCTTGAGATTCAGATAAAAATGCTGTCTTCAGACTGGAACAAACTTCGTAAAGAAAGCGATAGAGGGAACGGGGGATTTGGCCGCATATTCGGTGGTAACCGTTCAAGTGGGAATCGTTTCAACTTGTACAAGGCAGATATCACCATAGATGGTAATACGATCTCAAGCGTAGGCATAAGAACCAAGGGTTTTATAGGATCATTAAATCCGGAGCGTCCATCTCTAAAGGTAAAATTTGATGAATACGTAGATCAATCTCCGGTTGAAGGACTGGACCGTCTTACACTCAACAACAATGTACAGGATGAATCCCTTGCGAGCCAATATCTCACCTACAAACTTTTTAATAAAGCCGGCGTCCCCGCCCCAAGGATCAACCACGCAAAAATAACTGTTAACGGAGAGTATCTTGGGATTTATGCCCATGTTGAATCAATAAGAGGTTCATTCATTAAACAGCATTTTGGCGACTATTCCGGAGAGTTCTATGAGGGCACAATCGCAGATTTTTATCCTCAAGCAGTTGAAAATATCGAAGCCAAGAACAAGCGTACGGAGAAAAACCGGACCCAGGCAAAAAAACTTGCTCAGATCCTTGAGACCAAGGAGAGCTTCAACTTGGCCGAGGCGGAGAAGTACGTCAACATCGACCAATTCATCAAGTTTTGGGCAATGGAGACTATTCTTGGTTTTTGGGATGGCTATACAAACAACCAAAACAATTACTATGCCTACTCTAGTCCGAAGGATGAAATGCGATTCCATTTTATACCATGGGGCGCGGACGGTGCTTTTACTGAGGGAAGGGGCCCGTTTAGTCGATTTGGCCAAGATGACAACGAGCCGGAATCAGTGTACGCCCAG
>DASCOW010000302.1:0-2121 GCA_036012205.1 Verrucomicrobiota bacterium | reverse complement strand
TGATACCACCCGCGGCGAGTCGGTCGAGGTGCGGCGTCTGCACTTCGTCGGAACCGAAGCAGCCAAGGTCGCGGTAGCCCTGGTCATCGGAGACGATGAGCAGAACATTCGGCTTGGACAAGGCGTGGGCGCCTACTGTAAGGCACAATGCTAGCGTTATAACAGACTTGCGAACCGTCATTAGCCTGACCGGCCAACGTTGCACCCGCACAGGCCGGCTTTCAAGTGTTCAGTGGCACAGTTTTCACGGTGATTCTGCTGGCCAAGCGGGATGCCTTCGGGAAAACTGTCGGTCTTCCGGGGAAGCTGTCAGCGGCTTGAACATCGTCCAGATCACACCCGGCGCCGGGGGCATGTATTGCGGGAATTGTTTCCGCGACAACGCCCTCGTGGCGCAGCTAAGGCGGATGGGGCACCATGCGCTGATGGTTCCGCTGTACCTTCCACTGACGCTGGATGAGGCGGACCAAAGCGAAGGTACGCCACTCTTCTTCAGCGGATTGAACGTCTATCTCGCGCAGAAATTCAACTGCTTCAAAAAAGCGCCGCACTGGCTCCGGCGCATGTTCACCACCGGGTGGCTGCTCAACCAGCTCGGCAACTTTGCCGGCAAGACCCGGGGCGCGGATGTCGGCGATTTGATGCTCTCGATGATGCGCGGCGAGTCGGGCCATCAGGCGCGCGAACTTGAGCAACTCATCGTCTGGCTTACCGAACACGAGCAACCGGATGTCATCTGCCTCTCCAACGCCCTGATCGCCGGCTTGGCCAAGCGGCTCCGTGCAGAACTCGGCGTGCCGGTGATCTGCCTGCTCGAGGGCGAAGATGCGTTCCTCGACTCGCTCCCCGAGCCGCAGCGCGGGCAGACATGGGCCGAGCTTCGTGAGCGCGTCATCGACATCGACCTGTTCATCGCGCCGACTCGCTATTATGCCGACACCATGGCCCAGCGCGTCGGAATCCCTGCCGACAAGCTCGAGCACATCCACAACGGCATCAACCTCGACGGCTTTGAACCAAGCGGCCTGCCGGACGATCCACCGATGCTGGGCTACTTCGCCCGCATGTGCCCGGAAAAGGGGCTCGACGCACTCATCGATGCGTTCATCCGCCTGAGACAAAGCGGGCAAGTGCCGGGGCTCAAGCTGTCCATCGGCGGCGGCTGCCAACCGTGTGACAAGGCGTTTGTTGCAGAACAAAAAAAACGGCTCAGTGACGCCGGTCTACTCGGCAACGCAACATTCAGCCCGAACCTCGATCGCGAGGCTAAGTTGGCGTTTTATCGCAAGCTCACCGTGCTCAGCGTACCGGCGGTGCACGGCGAGGCATTCGGTCTGTACGTGGTCGAGGCGATGGCCAGCGGCGTGCCGGTCGTCGCACCCAACGACGCCAGTTTTCCGGAAATAGTTGAAGGCAACGGAGCTGGTGTGATTTGTGAAAAAAACAACCCGCAGGCTCTCGCCGACACAATCGAGCAGTTGCTGCTCGACCGCGATCGCTTGGCCAAATGCGCCGCCGCCGGCCGCCAATCCGCCGAGCAGACATACAACATCGAGCACATGGCTGAATCGTTCGCCGCTCGCTTGGCCAAGCTGGTGTGAGCGTTTTCCGGCTTTGCCGGCCACTGGACAGGCCGTAAGGTCGGCGGCCGTGAAAAGGCTTCGACCTACCTTGACCACTCTGAGTGCCGCCCTGGCCGGCTTCACCACGACCGGCTGCCAACCAAGCGCCGCCGAGGAAAACTCCACCGCTCCCGCGGCAGAAGCCAAGCTCGCCCCGCCCCAGCCCACCGAACCCGTGATTGAACCCAAGCCGCCCCAAGAGGGAGCCGAGCCGAATACCAACCGTCTGGGCAACGAAGCGTCGCCCTACCTGCAGCAGCACCAGCACAACCCGGTCGACTGGTATCCGTGGGGTGAGGAGGCGTTCAAAAAAGCGCGAAACGAGCAGAAACCAATCCTGCTGAGCATCGGCTACTCGACTTGCCACTGGTGCCACGTGATGGAGCGCGAATCGTTCGAGAACGAGGCCACCGCCAAGGTGATGAACGAGCATTTCGTCTGCATCAAGCTCGACCGCGAGGAACGCCCCGACGTGGACAAAATCTACATGACCTTCGTG
>DASCOW010000301.1:0-3985 GCA_036012205.1 Verrucomicrobiota bacterium | reverse complement strand
CGACCTACCAGCGATGCTGGAGGCGATCACACCGGCCACACGCGCTGTCTGGGTGGCCAACCCAAACAATCCCACTGGCACCCTGGCCAAGCCGGAGGACGTCCGCGCCCTTGTCGAGCAGGTGCCGGACGATGTGCTGTTGGTGATGGACGAGGCGTATTACGAGTTCCTCGACGAGCCGGTGGACCTGCTGCCGCTGGTGCGTTCCGGTGAGAAGCCGAACCTGCTCTTGATGCGCACCTTCTCGAAGATTTACGGCTTGGCTGGATTGCGCATTGGTTACGGCGTCGGTCATCCCGACTTTGTCTCCGCGTTGGAGAAAGTTCGTCAGCCATTCAACACCAACGCCGTGGCGCAGGCCGGCGCAATGGCCGCGCTCGAAGACAACGCGCACCTGGCCAACACCCGGCAGGTGAATGCGGATGGACTCAAGTTTTTTGAAAAAATCTGCGCGGAGCAGGGAATCGAGTTCGTTCCGTCGCACGCCAATTTCGTGCTGATGCGGGTTGGCGACGGCCAGGCGGTATTCGAGGCATTGCAGCGGCAGGGCGTGATCACGCGCCCCATGGGCGGCTACGGTTTGCCGGAGTGGATCCGTCTCTCCGTTGGCGTCCGCGAAGAAAATCAGCGCGCCGCCGAATCCCTCAAGGCTGCGCTGATCTAATCGCCATCGATCAACGGCCAGTCGAAGAGGATCCGTTTGCCGTTGCGCAGGAGGGTGAGCGGGAGATTGTCGCCGACCCTGTAGTTTAGCTTCACGTGCATGTTGAAATGCTGCGAACTCATCCGCAGCGGTTTACCCTCCATCCCGATGATGATGTCGCCTTGCCGCAAACCGGCGCGCTTGGCGTTGCGGCCTTCGAGTCGGCCGGCGTTGATCCAGCGCACCTCGAGCGGCTTCACGCCCTTGGCCAGGCGCAGTGACTTGATGCGACTCCCCTTCATCGGCGCACACCATGTGGCCAAGACCGGCTTGATCGACCAGAGCGAGCCGCGCCACGAGATGTCGGTCTTTTTCCAGCCGGCGTTCATGTCGAGTTTCTTTTCAAGTGCGCTCTCACCGCGAGTCGCCTTCAACGTGACGCTGGCTTGGGTGTTCGGGAGGTTGTGCAGCACCCACTGCAGGTCGGCGATGGAGGTGAGTGCCTGGCCGTTGGCATGCGTGAGCATGTCGCCCGATCGAAAACCGGCTTTAACGGCGGGAGAGTTTGCCTTCACTGTGCTAACGCTGCAGCCGTCGCCGGGATCGATTTGCAGGCCAAGGTTGTCCGGCAGCGGGTAGCGCCACAGCACGTCGAGGTTCTTTGAACCGGCGACTTGTAGCTGCTCGTGCTCGGCGTCGTGGATGTTGTGGCAGTGCACGCAATTGTTACGCGCGGTGCTATTGGCAAGTTTGTCCCGGTGCTTCATGCCGGGCATCTGCAGCGCAGTCTTGTACGGCTTCGGCTTGCCGAGTTTGCCGGTGAGGCTTGCCGAGTTTGCCGGATAGTTTTCGTGCAGGACAAGCACGCGATACATGGTTTTTTCGAGCGACTCGATGGAGTTGTAGGCGTCCGCACCTTGGGCGGACTGTGTGCCGTAACGGGCGTACACTGTGCCGTCGGCGTTGAGGAACATCGCGGCCCAGTTCAGGTCGTAGTCGAACTGGAATTGCGACAGGTCCACGCCCTTCATCTCCACCTGCCGCACGGCAACAAACGCTTCTTGCGCGAGGGTTTTGATACGCTGATTGTTCTTGGCCACCTCGGCGTCGAAGCCCTTGCAATCGACACACGGCACGCAGCGAAAAGTGACGAACAGTGGTCTGTTGGTGCGCTTGGCCTCGGCGCGCGCAGCGGCGAGATCGTTGTAAATCCAGAAATCGGCACCGCGGGCGTTTTCATCCTCCAACACGTCGAGTAGCTTGGTTTGGGCAAAGCCTGCCAGGCCAAGCGCGAGCGTGGCGGCAAAAACGAGCAACGGCAGCGGGGTGCGTCTGATTTTCATTTGCTAAAGTAGCAGGCTATCCGTGCAGATGAGACGATCGACCGCAAAAAACTGCAAGCGTAATTTCTTCCCGCTTGCCATGCGGATGAATATTTCTTACTGATGCCTGCCGGATGAGTAAGCCACTCGAAGGAAAAACAGGGGTCGTCTTTGGCGTCGCCAACAAGAACTCAATCGCATGGGGCATCGCCCAGGCCTGGCACGAGGCCGGGGCCAGGCTGGCGTTCACCTATCAGGGCGAACGCCTGAAGGGGAAAGTGGAAGCCTTGGTATCCGGTTTCGGCACAGATACGTTGATCACCGAGTGCGATGTCACGAGTGACGATGACATCGACCGGGTGTTCACCGAGGTCGCCGAGGGCTTCGATGGCAAACTCGACATGGTGCTGCACTCCGTGGCGTATGCGCCGCGCGAGGCGCTTGATGGCCGATTTGTGGACACGAGCCGGGAGGCGTTCGCCACGGCGCACGACATCAGTGCTTATTCGCTCGTCGCATTGGCCAAGCGCGCAGCTCCGTTGATGACCGAAGGAGGCAGCATCACCGGCATGAGCTACTACGGCGCGGAGAAGGTTGTTCCTCACTACAATGTCATGGGCGTGGCCAAGGCGGCGCTCGAAGCGAGCACGCGTTATTTGGCGGCCGATCTCGGCAAGCAGAAGATTCGTGTAAACTGCATCAGCGCTGGTCCAATGAACACCTTGGCAGCGCGCGGCATCGCCGGATTCACTGACCTGATGAAGCATCACGCGAATTACGCGCCGCTCGGACGCAATGTCTCGCAGGAAGAGCTTGGCCAGACGGGTGTGTTCCTCGCCAGCGATGGCGGCGCGGCAATCACCGGGCAGGTTATCTATGTTGACTGCGGCTACCAAATCATGGGTTAGCCCGCTGTTGCGAGGCCGCAGAACGAGCATTTCAAGGGCTTGACCGGCGTGAAGTATTTCCAGAAGAAGAGTGGTTAAATGGTTTTACCCTTGGCCAAGCGGTTGAGTTCCACGGTGAGACCTTCGCGGAAGGTTGGATAGCTATACCCGAAGCCGAAGGTTTGCTTAAAGAGTTCATTGGAGACTCGCTTGTTGGTGATGCCGCGCTTGCGGATGGCGGCATTCGGCTCGGGGACGAACGGCGGCATGGGGCGACCGGTGGTATTGCTGAGCCACTGAAAAAAATCCAACTGCGTCACCGGTTCGTCGTCTGTGATGTTGAAAACACCGCCACCTCCGTCGCTTTCGAGCGTCACAATAATTGCCTCCACCAGATCATCACGATGCACCATGTTCAGATAGCGACTGCCGTTCCCTTCGACGACAGCATTTCCGCTCATGAATTGCCGGAACAGGTGGCTGCGATCCGGCCCATAAATCCCGGACGAACGCAGGATGCCAACTGCTGAGCCAGCTTCCGAAATAATCTGTTCGGCTTTCCCGGGTGTTTTCCCGGTGGTGTCGGAGTCCTCTTCGACTACCTGTTCGGTGTTTGTTTGTCGGTAAACGTTTGTGCTGCTGATGAACACGGTGCTTGAGGGGATTGCTGTTTTGAGCCATTGCGCGACCTGTCTTGTGCCAAGTTCGAAAACACGTTTGTACGCAGCCTCGCCACCGCGGGCGGAGGAGACGGCGATGACGACCCAGTCGTATCGGCCGTCGAGCTTGGCTAATGCACCTTCTTCGGTGATGTCGATGTTGAGCGGGCGGATGCCAAGCTTGGCCAGGCGGCCGTTTTGTTCACGGCTGCGGCGTATGCCGGTGACGTCGTGGCCAAGCGCGACCAACCGTTGGCCAAGCGCTTCGCCAACGTAGCCGCAGCCGATGATCAATGCTTGCACGCAGCCACTGTATCGCGTGGTCAAGCGGGGGTGCGACTCATTTTGGACTTTGCCGGGTTCGGACGTGCCCGTAGGTTTTGCACCGGAACGTGACCGAGTGAAAAAGTTGAAATTAAATCAGGTTTACATCGTGGCCAACGGCGATTTGCGGCTGTCGGCGAATCAGGTCTG
>DASCOW010000300.1:0-7220 GCA_036012205.1 Verrucomicrobiota bacterium | reverse complement strand
TGGCCGCGGGCCGCCGGCTTGTATGGGAGCAGAAACTCGATGTGCATGTGGTAGTTGCTGAATTTGCGCCTGGTTCGGATATCTTTTCCGTCCGTGTTGAGCAAGCCGGTTTTGGTATCGACCCGGCCGCCGGTCCATTCGTTTTTGTTGCTGCCGTCGAATAACACGATGGCTTCCTCGGGAGGTTTTTTGCCCAGCGTCCCGCTTTTGCGGGCAACGCGCTCCAGACGGAATGTTTCCCCGTTGGTGTAATGACCCTCGGCCACGCCGCTGTTGGTGGTCATCCCGGCGGCTTGGTGGCCGGCCGGCGGGAACTTCCTTGTGGCGCTGAATTCATCGGCCGGCTTGGCAAGGTAGCGGCGTTTCCCGCTGGCAGCCTCGAACTCGCCGTGCCTCTCCTCGACCCAGCCCTCGAGCAGTGACTTGTTTTTGCCGTCCCACCCGGCGCCGGGCAGTCCGCCTGGCAGGAGAATTGCCTGGAATTTACCTCCCCCGAGCGCGACCACCTGAGCGCCGAGCTTTTTGCCGCCGGAAGTTTTTCCGGCGTATTCGCCCTGGATTTTGAAATCAACAGGAAGCGTTGGATCCGCCGGATTGGTCCATAACCCACTGGCGGCCTTCGTGGAGACCAGGCCAATGGCCAGATTGAAGAGAAACAGAGTCGCTTTCATGCAAACGGATGGCAAAAACCTACTCGCTTGGCCAAGGGGAGGGAAGTCCTTTGCGTCACCTCCGGCTGCCAAGCGGCCGGGCGCGGAGGTTGCGGAATCGCACGACCCCTCCGGATCCGTGATGCTGGATACCGAACCGGCCCCGCAACGAGCGACCATCCTCAAGGTCGGAAATCAGCCGGCCATTGATCCAAGTTTGAATCCGCGGTCCAATGGCACGCACGCGGAATTTGTTCCACTTGTCGTCGCGGAACATCCCCCTGTTTTTTTGCCTCATCGCAGCGGTTTGCTTTGCGCCCTTCGGGAACAGCCAACCGCCCAGTCCGATGCCGTAAACGCCGCCGTTTTTTCCGGCGGATTCGCGCTCGATCTCGCATTGGTAGCCCTTGGGCTTTCCGGTTTCACCGAACAGCCGAAATCCCAGACCGGAGTTGAAATGGTCATCTTTTGCGGTGGCTTGCTCGGGGAGTATCACTTCTGCCTCGATCTCGAAATCGACCATCTGCACATCCGAAACGACCCAGACATTCGACGTTGAGAAGAGATGCAACTCGCCGTTGACCGCCTCGAGTCGGTCCGCCCGGCCGCGCGGCGTCCAGCCCTTGGCCGACCGGCCGTCAAACAATGGCACCCAACCGCCCTTGGCCAGGGGGGCAGTGGCCGGGTGGTGTCCGGCGACGTTCATCGGGATGCGGTACAGGCCGCCGCCGGCCGTGACGTAAAGCACATTGGCTTCCGTGCCGGTGCCGAAACAGCAGTTGGTCGGCAGCGTCTCGGTCGGGATGTAGGCCAGTTCCCGGCTGGTGGCGGTGTAAACCACGATGCCGAATCGGCGCGCCGAGCGTACGGCGGCGTAAAGGTTTCCCTGCACGTCAACCGTCATGCCGTCGATGCCGGCCTCGTCGCCGAAATCGATGAGCACTTTTTTCGGCCCCAGGCCGCCGTTGCTGCCAAGCGCGAAGGCGTTCAGCGTCATTCGTCCGTTCGGGCTGTTGTTGGTCTCGGCGACGTACAGTGTTTTGCCGTCCGGCGACAACGCCAAGCCGTTGGGCTTCTCGACTTGATTGGCGCCGATGGCCAACTTCACGGAGCCGTCCACCGGGTCGTACCGGTAAACGGCCATCTGATCCTGCTCCTCTTTTTCGTCGCCGACGTAGCGGGGATCGCTGAAGTAAATTTTCCCGTCTGGCAAAATCACGAGATCGTTGGGCGAGAGGTAGCGGCCGTCGTTGAACTGCTCGGTAATCACTTCCAGCTTTCCGCCGGGCAAGATCTCGCACAGCGCCATGCGGCCATTGTTTGCGCCGCAGCAGGCGATGAGCCGGCCGGTGCGGTCGAACATCAGCCCGTTGCTCTTGCCGGAGGCAGCACAGTGGACGGTGGTTTTGCCGGTCCTGGGATCAAATCTGTGAATCTGGCCGGTGGTGTCTTCGCTGCTCGGAATGTCGCTGAAGTACACCGAGCCATCAGCAGCGACCGCGACGCCCTCGGTGAACTCGCCCTGGTTCCACAGTTCCTCAAGCCGGGAACTCGACGGCAAAATGGATGGGTTGCCGCTTGGCTTGGCCGGCTCGGCCTTGGCCAGGCGCGCCGAGGCGGACAGTGCCAACAGGAGACAAACCGCAATACGGATTGGCATGCGGAGACTCTGGCAGACCGGGTGTCTGGAGGCAAACCGGCAGCGGGCGTCATTTAGGCATGGGCAACTGCCAGCGCTCGTCGAAAAAACCGGCTGCGGTGATGCAGGCGGGATCGCCGGCGTTGTACGGCCGGCGCATGTCCACCAGCGCCCAGTCCGGCAGCTTGGGCGTCTGGGTGGCGTTACTCATGTGGCCGAACCGGCTGAAGGTGAAGCCGGAATTGAGTACGATGTATCGCTTGGGGTTGAGCGGGTTGGGGTAAATCAAAACCGGCGCGTGCGTTGCCGGCTCCGCCTGCGCTTGGCCAAGATGCAATGTCGTTTCATTCCATGTGAGCGGCAGCTGGTCGATGACGCGGGCGATGAGCGAATTGCTCCCCGGGTCGCCCCATAGAATGAGGTTGCAGTCGGTGATGTCGTTCCCGGACACGGCACCGTCGTTTTTCACGAGTGGCGTTGCGCGGAACTGAAGTTCCCAGTCGGACAGCGCCTGGCCAAGCTGCGCATTGGCCCACTCGGTCACTTGCGGATTTTGCGCTTGGCCGGTTGGGCGCACCATCAGGAACCGGGCCATAAACGCGTCGTCGATCGGACCCTGCAGGCCGGGGCGCTTGGCCAAGCCGGCGAACTCGAACCGGCCGACGGCCCGCCATTTGTCGAGCGCCTTGACGAAGAGCGACTCCCACGAGCGGTCGGTGCGAACACGTGCGCCGGTCAGTTCATCTCCATCGATGACGACGGAGGGGCTGTCGTTGGGCTGGATCGGGCAGACGCCGGGGGGCATTGACAAAACCAGGCGGGAGACGTTTTCGGTGGTCAACTCGATGCGTTCCTTGCCGTCCAAGTGCGCCTCGACGCGGGCCGGTTGCCAGTGCGCCTCGAGTCCATCCACACCAATCCACGCTTGCCGATTGTAGCGCAGCGTCCGTGTGACCAGTCGCACCTTGGCCGGCACTGGGTTGCGGCCCTTGGCGGCGGCGGCGTTGACGCGATCATCGATCTCCGCCTTGGCTGTGGGGTGGTATTTGTGGGCGGTGTCCGGGCCAATCACATGGTGGAGGATCATGCCCTCGGCAGCGAGGTGGCGTTCCATGATATCTGCGGCTTGCTTCTGTTTATCGATCTCGCCGCTGTAGGCGACTGTGGTGGTGTTGAACAGGTTGCCGGCATATTTTGTGGCGTCGTAAAGGCCCCAAAGCGCCTGCTCGTAGACGGGGGGCATCGCGTTTTTCCGGGCCAGCCCGAGGTACTCGAGCGACTCGGCAAAACCGGCTCCCGGCGCCACCGCCACCCAGTCCCCAGCGAGGTGTGCGCCCAAGTGCCAGCAACCGCCACCGCCCATTGAGAAGCCCCGGACGCTCAGGCGGCTGTCATCGATGGGATACTGTGTTTTAGCGTGGGCAAGCGCCTCAAGGACGTCGACTTCCCCGGCGAACTTGAACGCGTTGCAAAACCGACCGTACGGGTGGAGGACGATCGTGTCGGACGGGGTGAATTGTCCGGCGCTGGTGCGGCGCTGCTGGATGAATTTGAGTTCGCTCAGTTTGTTGTCGCGGCCATGCAGCCAGACGTCGAGTCGGCGTTTGCGCCACGGATCGGTGGAGACCGATTGCGGGATCACCAGCCCGTACGGTTGCACGGAGTCGTCGATCAGGGAGGCGTAGCCGCGCACGATGAGACCGGTGGCGCGTGTCCACGGCGTTCGGCCTTTGGCCAGTTGTGCGGCGCGTTCGCTGCCTTCGGTGAGCAGCGACTCGGCGACTTTGAGTTCGCTTGGATTGAAGAAGATTTGCTGCTTCAGCGCCCAGTCAACGGCCTTGTGATAGACCTGCACGTCGGGGAGGTGGCGGAGCAGCGGTGACGTCTCGGCGTGCTGCTTGGCCAGAGTGTCGATCGCTTGGCCGAGTGCGTCGGCGCGTTCACGGAGTTGGGCGCGGGCATCGTTGGGCAGTTTGATGCCGATTGCCGGCACGCGTGGGGTCGCGGCGACGAGCAGCTTGACTGGTTCGTCCGCTTGGCCAAGCGTGGCTGTGGTGAGGCCAAGCGCGAGGATATCCCGGTGGAGTTGCACGTGGCGGAGTGTGGTGGCAAAGCCGCTTGGGCGCAATCGGCGAAAGCCGTGGGTGTCAGTTGAGGATTCGGCTGCCCTCGGAGAGGAAGATGCCCTTGAAATTCATCTCGAGCGCCTGGGCGTTGGTGGCCTTCTCGAGGGCTTCCTCTTTGGTGATGATATCGTCCTTGACCAGTTGGAACAGGGACTGGTTGAAGTTTTGCATGCCATCGTCGGTGCCGGTCTCGATGGCGACGTGAAGTTTCTCGAGGCGGTTCTCGTTGATTAACTTGGAGATCGTTGGGGTGTTGATCATGATCTCGATGGCGGGGATCACGTTGCCGTCTTTGCGCACGGTCATTCGCTGCACGATGATGGCCTTGAGGGTGCCGGTCATCTGTTTGCGCACGGACTCGCGCTCATCGGCTTGGAAAAAGTCGAGCACGCGTGAGATGGATTGCGCGGCATCGATGGTGTGCAGAGTGGACATGACGAGATGGCCGGTGTCGGCCGCGCTCATCGCGGCGCGGAAGCTGACGGCGTCGCGCATCTCACCGATCATGATGACGTCGGGATCCTGCCGCATGACGTGCTTGAGACCGTGCTGGTATGATGGTGTGTCGAGCCCGATTTCGCGCTGCTCGATGATGCACTGGTTGTCCTCGAACACGTACTCGACCGGATCTTCCATGGTGATGATGTGGCGATTTTGAGTAGTATTGATGTGATCGATCATTCCGGCGAGGGTGGTGGATTTGCCGCAGCCGGTGGTCCCGGCCACGAGCACGATACCGCGGTGCTCCTCGGCGATGGACTTGATGATCTCCGGCAGGCCGAGGGATTTGATTTTCGGCACCTCGGCAACGACATAGCGCATGGCGAGGCACCATTTCCCGAGATGCTGATAACAGTTCGTCCGGAACCGGCCGACTTCTTCCAAGTAGTAGGAGAAGTCAACCTCACGGTCTTCATCCAGCTTGGGCTTGAAGTGCTCGGGGACGATTTTGTCGATGATGTTTTCCATCCATTGCTCGTCCGGTTGTTGGGCCATCTCGGTCTCCACCAGTTGGCTGCTGATGCGACACACCACGGGTGCGTTTGCCTTGATGTGGACGTCGGATGCGCCACCATCCACAGCGGCTTTTAGGATTTTGTGAAACAGTTCCATCTCAACAGAGCAGGGGAGACAATCAAGAAAGCAGCGTCCCGACAAGCGCCAAAACGGCGCTTGGCCAAGCGCGGGCTCACCACTCGATGACGGCCGCGCCCCAGGTCAGGCCGGCACCGAATACGAGCAGCAGAATCAAATCGCCACGCTGCACTTGGCCCTGCTCGACGGCTTCGTCCAGCGCGATGGCCACCGAGGCGGCGGATGTGTTGCCGTAATGCTCCAGGTTGCTGAAGACCTGGTCTTCAGTGGCACCGAGACGATCGCCCACGGCCTTGAGGATGCGCATGTTGGCCTGGTGCGGGATAACGCACTTGATGCGGTCGATATCGAGCTCGCACCGGGTCAGGGCTTCCTTGGCTGCCGCGGTCATTGCTGTGACGGCATTCTTGAACACTTCCTTTCCGTCCATCCGAAGGAAATGAAGACGGTCCGCCAGGGTTTTGGCCGAAGGTGGGTGCAAGCAGCCGCCGCCCGGCTGGGAGAGGATCGATGCCTTCCGACCGTCGGCGCCCATGCAGGCGGTGAGCAGGCCGTGGGTGTTTTCACGGTTCTGCAGCACGGCTGCGCCTGCGCCATCACCGAAAAGGACGCAGGTGTTTCGGTCCTCCCAGTCCATGATAGAGGAGAGTTTCTCCGCACCGATCACCAGTACGGTGTCGTACGTGCGGGACATGATAAACTGCTGCCCGATCTCGAGCGCGTAAACGAACCCGGAGCAGGCCGCCTCGATGTCGAACGCCGCCGCATTGTGAGCCCCGATTTTTTCCTGCACGAGGCAGGCTGTTGCGGGGAAGGGCATGTCGGGCGTGATGGTGGCCAGAATGATGAGTTCGACGTCGGTGGGATCAACCTCCGCCCGCTCAAGCGCGCGCTGTGCCGCCCGCGCGGCCATGTCTGAGGTGTACTCGTCGTCAGCGGCGAGGCGGCGTTCCTTGATGCCGGTGCGCGTGGTGATCCAGTCATCGGTCGTGTCCACGATCTTTTCCAGATCGGCGTTGGTCAGGATTTTCTCCGGCACATAGGAGCCGACGGCGGAGATGGAGCAGGTGCGCCCGACGAAGTCGTGCTCGGCGCGGGGGTTTTTGATGTTGCTCATGCTTGGGCAGCGGCGGATTCCTTTACAGGTGCGGCCAGTCTGGCGTTGGCCACGGCCACGGCGTCGATGATGTGCTCGTTGATGTGGTGATCCACCGCCTCGACGGTATGTTGCACGGCGTTGCAGATGGCCCGAGCGCTGGCTGAACCGTGCGAGATGGTGACGACGCCGTTCACGCCGAGCAGGGGTGCCCCGCCATAATTGTTCGTGTCCAAGCGTTTTTTCATGGCATGAAACGCATTTTTGGAGAGGGCTGCGCCCAGTTTCCGGATGGGTGTGGCGGTGAGTTCATCCTTGAGCCACCCCATCATGTGCAACGCGAGACTTTCGCACGTCTTGAGAACGATGTTACCGACAAAGCCGTTGCAGACCACGACGTCGAGTTTCTCCCTGAACAGGTCGTGCCCCTCCACGTTGCCGATGAAATTCAGGTCAAGCGCGCTGCACAGCTTGAACGTCTCCACCGTCAGGTCGTTGCCCTTGGCTTCCTCGGTACCGACGCTCAAAAGCCCCACTCGTGGCCGGCTTTTTCCGAGCACTTCCCGGGCGTAAATATCTCCCATGATGGCGTAGTGCATCAGATGCCGGGGCTT
>DASCOW010000299.1:0-2051 GCA_036012205.1 Verrucomicrobiota bacterium | reverse complement strand
GCCAGGTCGCCGGCCATCTCGCCGCAGACACCGGTCCAGATGCCGTGCGCCTGTCCGGCGTCCACCGTCGCCTTGATCAGGCGAAGGATGCCGGGGTGCGTCGGTTCGTAGAGATGGGCGATTTTTTCGTTCGACCGGTCGACCGCCAGCGCGTACTGGATGAGGTCGTTGGTGCCGATGCTAAAAAACTTCACGCGCTTGGCCAGGCTGTCGGCGATCATCGCTGCGGACGGCGTCTCGATCATCACTCCGATCTCGATGGCCTCGGTGAAGGCCACGCGCTCGGCGCGAAGCTGTCCGCGGCATTCGTCGAGCAGCACGTTGGCGGCCTCGAGTTCCTCTACGCCGGAGACCATCGGGTACATGATTTTCAGGTCGCCAAAGGCGCTCGCCCGCAGGATGGCGCGGAGTTGTGTGCGGAACAGATCCTTCTCCTCAAGGCAGAGCCGGATGGCGCGCCAGCCGAGGAAAGGGTTCATCTCTTCCGCCACGTTCACATGCGAGAGCAGCTTGTCGCCACCGAGGTCGAGGGTGCGGATGATCACAGAATCTGGCGCGAGCGATTCGGCGACTTGGCGGTACGCAGCAAATTGCTCATCCTCGTCCGGCAAGTCGCTGCGGTTGATGAACAAAAACTCGGTGCGGAACAGGCCGACCCCTGTTGCGCCGCTCTTTAGGACGCTCTCGACATCAGCCGCGCGCTCGATATTGGCAGAGAGGGTGATCCGGTGCCCGTCCTTCGTCTCGGCAGCATCGTCGTGGATGACCTTGAGGCTTTCCTCGATCGAGCTCTGCCGGTCGACCAGTTGGCCATACTTGAAGAGCGTTTTTTCCGAGGGGTCGATGACAACAAAGCCGTTGAAGCCGTCGAGCAATACCGACTCTCCGGTGTTCAACTCGCTGGTTGCCCTGCCCAGCCCGAGCACTGCCGGGATGCGCAGCGACCGCGCGAGGATGGCCGTGTGCGACGTACGACTCCCGACCTCGGTGACGAATCCGAGCACCATCGCCGGGTCGATCGTCGCCGTGTCGGAGGGTGTCAGGTCGTGGGCCACCACGATGCACGGTTCGGTCAGGTTGGCCAAGACGGTGCACTGCGGGTGCCCCATCAGGTTGGCGAGCACCCGCTGCGTCACGTCGCGGATGTCAGCGGCCCGTTCGCTGAGGTAGTCGTCATCCACCTTGGCCAGCGCGTCGGCGTACTTTTCCGATGCCTGATAAAACGCATACTCGGCAGAGACCAACTCCTCCCGTATGAAACGCGATACCTCCTGCAGCAGCATGGGATCCTCCAGCACCAGCAGGTGTGCGTCGAATATCTGTGCCTCCTCGGTGCCCATCGCCTCGCGCAACCGCTCCTGCACCGCGAGGATTTGCTGGCGCGTTTCCACCAGCGATGACTGAAGCCGATCTTCCTCCCCGGTCAGGTCAGACTCGAGGATGCCCCACTTCGCCGGCTCGATGCGTGTGCGGTCCAGCACGACGACACGGCCGCGCCTTACCCCCTGGGACACGGGGATGCCTCGCAGCATTTTCTCGCCAGTTTTGCGCTCCTTCGGCACGCGCGGGAGGTTAATCGAGCCTCCGAAGCCGGGAAAGAGATTTTCAGGAGCTCAAAAAACTGTGTTGTTACCTACGTTTTCTGCGGCTTGCCCGCAGTTGGTTTTCGGGGAAAAATGGCCCGCACGGCCCGCACGGCCCACCATGACTAAGAAAAACCAATCCAGTCCCGACAGCCTCAAGGCCAGCGCGTTCAGCTTGGCCAAGCGCCTGACCGAGGCCGGATTTCAGGCATTTTGGGTCGGCGGCTGCGTGCGCGACACCCAACTTGGCCAAGCGCCCCAAGATTACGACATCGCCACAGACGCCAAGCCGGAGCAGATTGAGGAACTGTTCCGCAAGACCGTCCCGGTCGGCAAACAGTTCGGCGTGATCATGGTGCTTGAGGCCGGCCACGAATATCAGGTGGCCACCTTCCGCGCCGAGAGCGGCTATATCGACGGCCGTCGGCCCGGCAGCGTCCGCTTCACCAACGCACGCGAGGACGCCCT
>DASCOW010000298.1:0-2319 GCA_036012205.1 Verrucomicrobiota bacterium | reverse complement strand
TTTTCCTGATCGCGATTTTCGCCGAGACAAACCGGCTGCCGTTCGACTTGCCGGAATCGGAGACGGAACTGGTCGCCGGTTACAACACCGAATACAGCTCGATGCGGTTCGCGCTGTTTTTCATGGGCGAATACGCAGCGATGATTGCGGGCTCAGCGCTAATGGTGGTGCTGTTTTGCGGCGGCTGGACGCTGCCGCTCGGCGAATTTTTCAACACACCGGCCCAGTCGATTGGCCAAGGGTTGGTGCACATCGGCGTGTTCATCGCGAAGATCGCGATGTTCCTTGGCCTGATGATTTGGATACGCTGGATGCTGCCGCGTTTCCGCTACGATCAATTGATGAACATCGGCTGGAAACGGTTCCTGCCGGTAAGCTTGGCCAATATCATCCTGACGGCAATTGTGCTGTGGGTGCTGAACAGTTGAGGTCGAAGCAATGAAAGTGAAACGCACAGAGCTGACCTGGTGGGAGCGGTTGTATTTGCCGACGCTTCTCAACGGATTCAAGGTCACGCTACGTCACTTTTTCTCGTGGAAACGTTCGGGAGTGTACGGCGATAAGCAGAAGGAGTTCACTGCCAAAACTACGATGCAGTATCCCGAGGAGAAATGGGATGTCCCGACCGGTTACCGTGGCGCGCCGTATCTTGTCAAGGACGAGGACGAAAAGACGAAGTGTGTGTCCTGCCAGTTGTGCGAGTTTGTCTGTCCTTCAAAGGCCATCCGTATCACGCCGCCGGGAGACAATGGCATGGTCGATCGTGAGGGTGCGGAGAAGATGCCGAAAGAGTTCGAGATCAACATGCTTCGCTGCATCTACTGCGGTTTTTGCCAGGAGGCCTGTCCAGAGGAGGCGATCTTTTTGCTGGAAGACTATGCAATCAACGGTGAGAGCCGCGAGGAGTTGGTTTACAACAAGGAAAAACTGCTCGAGTTGGGCGGCGCGGACAAGCGGGCCTACAATCACCATGTGCAGTGCGGCGTGGACGAGGGTATTAAAAAATGGGAAACGAAAACTCGGGAGGCTGACGAGCAACCGGCGTTTCACTGACGATTTGACCGAGGTATGGAAGGAACATTGTTCAATATTTTCGCCGGGTTGGCAGTGCTTAGCGCGCTGCTGGTGGTGGCGAATCCGCTGAGCCGAAATCCGGTGACGAGTGCGTTGTTCCTCGTGACAACGATGATCTCGATCTCGGGATTGTTTGTGCTGCTTGGCGCCTACTTTCTCGCGGCGGTGCAAATCCTCGTTTACGCCGGGGCGGTGATGGTGCTGTTCCTGTTCGTGATCATGCTGCTCGATGTCCAGGAGGTGGCACGCCGTAAGTTGAATCTCGTCAGCTTGGCCATGGGTTTCATGGCTGTCGGCGCGTTGTTTTTGGTTTACAAAAGCTCGCTCGAATCGACTTATGACGAGACAACCCGGCATCACGAAGTGGTGGAGACGGTCCAGGCGGAGGCCAAGTCAGCCAAGGCGGTCGGTAGTACACGCGCGCTTGGCCAAGCGCTGTTCAGCAAGGACAAAGGATTTCTTTTGCCGTTCGAGATTGTCTCCATCCTGCTGCTGGTGGCGATGGTAGGCGCGATTTTGTTGAGCAGAAAGGAGCCGCGCTGATGGAACCGACCTTGGACCAATACCTGTTGGTTAGCGGCGCGCTGTTTGCGATCGGTCTGCTGGGCGTGATTGTGCGGCGCAATCTGCTGATCATCTATATGTCGCTCGAGTTGATGCTCAACGCGGCCAACGTCGCCCTCGTGGCCATGTCGCGTTTCAACGGGAATCTTGACGGCCAAGTGATGGTGTTTTTCATCATCACCGTCGCGGCGGCGGAGGTGTCCGTTGGTTTGGCGCTGATCATCGCCCTGTACCGCAAACGCCAGACCGCCGAGGTGGAGGACTTGGCCACGATGAAACTGTAAACGATGAATACCGCTGCATGGCTCATTTTGTTGCTCCCGCTGTTTTCGGCGGTGGTTATTGGCCTAGGCGCATTTCGCTCGCGCAAGGCCAGCGCAGCGATCTCCGTCGGTGCTGTTGTCGGTTCGTTTTTGCTCACGTTGCTGCTGGTCAGCGCCGGTGTTAAAGAGGGTCCTACGCACACTTGGCTCGAGTTTGAGAGCCTGCAAATCGACATCGGCCTGCAAATCGACCCGCTTAGCAAACTAATGCTCTGCGTTGTCACGGGTGTCGGCAGTCTCATCCATATTTTTTCGCTCGGTTACATGAATAAGGATCGCGACTTCTCGCGCTACTTCGCCTTCCTGAGCCTATTCATCTTCTCGATGCTCGGCATTGTGTTGGCCGACAACTTCGTGA
>DASCOW010000297.1:0-8960 GCA_036012205.1 Verrucomicrobiota bacterium | reverse complement strand
CTCGTCCTTAGCCTCGTCCTTAGCCTCGTCCTTAGCCTCGTCCTTAGCCTCGTCCTTAGCCTCGTCCTTAGCCTCGTCCTTAGCCTCGTCCTTAGCCTCGTCCTTAGCCTCAGGCTTGGCTTCGTCCTTAGCCTTAGGCTTGGCTTCGTCCTTAGCTTTAGCTTTGGGCTTGGCTTTAGCTTTGGGAGCAGGCGATTCCTCTGCCGGGGTGGTGGCCGGGGTTTCCTGCTTGGCTTCTGCCTCGGGTTGCGGTTGGTTTTCTTCGTCAGCCATGATAATCAGCTATAAATTAGTGAATGCCGGTCTTGGCATTTGGGTTGCGTTGTGCGCCCACAGTTTTCTTTTTGCCTTTGCGGGTGCGGGCGTTCGTGGAGGTGCGCTGGCCCCGAACCGGCAGGCCGCGCGCATGGCGCAGACCACGGTAGGACTTGATATTCTGTAAGCGCTTGAGGTTCAGGCTGCGCTCGCGGCGCAGATCGCCTTCCACAAGGTAATCGCCTTCCTGAATGACGTGAACGATCTTGGACAGGTCGTTCTCGTCGAGATCCTTAGCGCGGGTGGCCGGCTCAATGCCGGTTTTCTCGACGATCTCCGAGGCGATCTTCGGCCCGATGCCGTAGACGTATCGCAATGCAATGTCGATGCGCTTGTTGGGTGGAATGTCGACTCCGATGATTCTTGGCATGGTCTAATTTCTTTCTGTCAGCCCTGACGCTGCTTGTGCCGGGGGTTGGACGTGCAGATGACTCGGACCACGCCTTTTCGGCGTATGACCCGGCAATGCTCGCAAAGCCGCTTTACTGATGCGCGTACTTTCATTTTACTTTTTCTATTTTCCTAAAAAACCACCACGCCATTGCTGAAATCAGCAGGCGAGACTTCTAAATTCAACCTGTCGCCGAGTTTTATGCTCGGCATCTGTTCCCGTTGTTTTGACAGCACCCGGGCAAACACCTGATGGCCGTTGACCAACTCCACCACGAAGGTCGCCGGAGGGCGTATGTCCCTCACAATTCCTTCGGCTCGGATGGCAAATTCTCCGGGCATGTCAAAATCTCCGGCTCACTGTCGGTAACGAGGATAGTGTGCTCATAATGAGCGGATGGCAACCCGTCCCGGGCGACCACCGTCCAGTCATCCTCCAGCACCTCAACATGCCGTTGGCCAAGATTGACCATCGGCTCGATGGCCACTGTCATCCCCGGTTTCAACACCGGGGATCGACGGCTCCCATCGTCGAAATTCGCGATCTGCGGGTCTTCGTGGACTTTTTTGCCCACGCCATGCCCAACAAACTCTCGCACGATGCTATATCCGTTGGCCTCGACACAACTCTGAATCGCTCGTGAAATATCCACGACCTTGTTACCAGGCATCGCTTGGCCAACCCCTTCGTACAGGGATTTCTCGGTTACTTCCATCATCCTCTGCACGGCGGGATCACATCCGCCAACGGCCACTGTTGTGGCGTTATCGCCGATGTAGCCGTCGTATCGCACCCCGACATCAAGACTAACAATGTCGCCAAACTGCAACTGCCTTTCGGTGGCCAATCCATGCACAACCTCCTCGTTGATGGAGATGCAGATTTGGCAGGGATAACTCCGGTAGCCGAGGAAGGCACTTTTGCCACCGTAATGGCTGATGCGCTCCCCGGCAAACTGGTCAATCTCCAGCGTGCTGACGCCCGGCTGGACAAAGGCGGCCACCTCGCGCAGCACGGTGGAGGATACTCCGCCGGCCAATCGCATGGCTACAATCTCATGATCTTTCTTTATGTGGATCATGCTGTCTCCGGGTGCCTTGGCACCTGATCCAGAGCCAAGCCTTGGCTTGGCCGGTTTCTATCAAGGAACAAACCGCCGGGGGCCTGTTTCACCACCAGCGTCAGAAGCGGCCACGCACGCGGCCCTTCCGTAAAAATCCGTCGTAATGCCGCATCAAAAGATACGACTCCATCTGCCGCATGGTGTCGATCGTGACACCGACGGCAATCAAAATACTCGTCCCACCAAAAAACTGCGACACTTGGTACGGGATGTTTCGCCACAGTCCCAGCAGCTGCGGGATCAGGGCGATGATGACCAAAAACAGGGCACCAGCAAAAGTGATGCGACTCATGGTCTTGTGTAAAAAGTCACTGGTCGCCTTGCCTGGCCTGATGCCTGGAATATAGCCACCGTTTTTCTTCAGGTTGTCGGCGATCTCGATCTCGTTGAACGTGGTCGCCACCCAGAAGTAGGCGAAGAACATGATCATCAGGGCGTAGGTGAGGTAGTAAAAGGGATGCCCGGGTTGAAACCAAGCAGCGGCATGAAGGAAAAACGGGAACTTGGCCCCGAGTGCGTTGAACACCATGCCGGGGAACATCAGGATAGCTTGGGCAAAAATCAGCGGCATCACGCCGGAGTAGTTGACACGCAGCGGCATAAAGGAACTTCCGCCGGCGTACACCTTGCGGCCCACGGCCCGCTGTGCGTGCTGCACCGGCACCTTGCGCTGGGCCTGTGTCACGGCGACCACCCCGGCGACCACCGCCAGCAGCAGGATGATCAGGAAGATCCCCTCGAACATTCCGTGGCCGTCCTCCGGTGTGTTCGGGCCGAACATATCCCAGATCATTGGCAAAGCCCGTGGCAAATCCGCCACGATTCCAATCGTGATAACCAGCGAAACCCCGTTACCGATCCCCCGCTCGGTGATCTGCTCACCCAGCCACATCAGCAACAGCGTGCCACAAGTGAGTGCCATCATGGTTTGCAGGTGATAGCCAATCCCACCCGTGGCCAAGACACCCCGATCCCACCCCGGCAGCACTGTCTCGGGACTGAGCCAACCAAGCGACATGACGTAACCTTGGCCAAGGCAGAGAAAAAGTGTCATCACACGACCGATCTGCATGATCTTCACCCGGCCGCCCTCCTCACGTGAGAGGCGAGAGAGACTGGGGATGATCGGGCTCATCAACTGTAGGATAATCGTGGCGCTGATGTACGGCATGATCCCGAGGCCGCCGATAGAGCACCGTTCCCATGCACCGCCGGTGAACATGCTGTACATGCCCATGAACCCGATCCCGTCCTGGCTTTGCTTGGTTCGCAATTGGTCGAAGTAAGCCTGCAACTCCACCCCGTCCAATCCCGGGATAGGCACCCAGGCAATCAACCGGCAAACAGCCAGCACCAGGAGGGTGAAAATAATCCGCTCGCTCAACTCCGGAATTTTGAAGCAATTCCGGAAGCCGGTGATCATGCGGGTTATGTGGTTGTCGCTAGCCATGGGCTGTTTCTATCGGGCAGTAGATTCTAATTTATTTCTCGGAGGTGTCCGCAGCGCTCTTGGCTGCCGTTTCGCAAGTTCCACCTTTTTCCTCAATGGCCGCCTTAGCGCTGGCGCTGAAGGCCGCAGCACAAACAGTCAATTTTTTTTCCAGCTTGCCACGGGCGAGTATCTTCACACCATCGCCACGGCCGTTGGCCAAGCCAACCTCACGAAGCTGTGCCTCATCCACCCGGGCACCGTCCTCAAACTGATTGAGGCTGTCCAAGTTAACCGGGATGTAAACGGTAGCAAAGCGCTTGTTGTTGAAGCCGCGCTTGGGCAAGCGACGGGCCAACGGTAACTGGCCACCCTCAAAACCCGGCCGGGTCGATGAGCCGGAGCGCGAACCCTGACCCTTCTGGCCACGGGTGCTGGTATGGCCTCCGCGGCCACTTCCCGGGCCACGGCCAATCCGCTTGCGACGGTGCTTGGATCCGGGGGCTGGTTTTAAATCGTGTAGTCGCATTTCTCGTCAGGGATTTTGTTTATTCGGCGGCTGCAGCCGGTTCTTTTTCAGTCGCCGGCTCTTCGGTGGCAGCGGATTCGTCGCCGCTCGAGACCTCGGGCTCGGGTTCGGGAACATTTTTGCCCCGGGCTTTCATGACTTCGTTTCGGTCGCGCAATTCCAACAAACCCTCGAGAGTGGCCTTGGCCACGTTTACCGGGTTGTTCGAGCCAAGCGATTTGCTGAGCATATTGCGCACTCCGGCCAATTCGCAGACAGCCCGGACGGTCTTGCCGGCGATGATCCCAGTACCGTTGGAGGCCGGGCGCAGCAGAACCTTGGCACCGTCGTACCGGCTCAACACCTCGTGCGGGATGGTGGTGTCCCGAAGAATCACTTTCACCAGTTGTGTGCGGGCGTTCTCGCTGGCCTTACGGATGCAGTCGGCAACTTGGTTGGCTTTTCCCTGCCCCATGCCGACTTGGCCCTTTTTATCTCCCACGACCACCACGGCGCTGAAGCCAAAACGTCGGCCGCCCTTGACCACCTTGGCCGAGCGATTGATGCAAAGTACTTTTTCGGTAAAACCGTCATCCGGCTTGTCGTCCCCGAATCGGCCGCGCTGGCCGGGGCGCTGGCCGGGGCGCTGGCCGGGGCCGCCGAATCGTCCGCCACCGCCACCCTGACGCTGACCAGGGCCGCCGAATCGTCCACCGCTGCCTCCGCCCTGACGCTGGCCGGGGCCGCCGAATCGTCCGCCACCACCCTGCCCTTGGCCCGCTTGGCCAGACGCTTGACCAGCCGTGGCAGGTGCCACCTCGGCTGGTTTTGCCTCGGCTGGTTTTGCCTCGGCTGGTTTTGCCTCGGCGGATGGAGTGCTCTCGTTTTGGTTCGATTCTTCTGCCACGGTTCTCCTTATAGTTTTAATCCTGCCTCACGAGCTGCATCGGCCAAGGCCTTGACTTTCCCGTGAAACCGGGAGCCACTGCGGTCGAATACAACTGTCTCGATGCCAGCAGCCTTGGCTGCCTCCCCGGCAAGTTTGCCGAGCTCGCCCGCACCGGCCACGTTGGCGGAGAGGGTGCTGGACGCCTTGGCCCTGGTGGACACGGATGCGATAGTGTTGCCGGCATCATCGTCGATGAATTGGACGTAGATGTTCTTCTGAGTGAAACGCACGCTCATGCGGGGACGCTCGACGGTACCCACAATCTTTTTGCGGATGCGCCACCGGCGGCGTTTCATCAAATCACGTTTTTTATCAACTCTCATTTCACCTGCCCCGGCTAAACCGCGGCGTCTTAAAAATTATTGTACTGTCTTGCCTTCCTTGCGGCGAACGTACTCATCAGCGTACTTGACGCCCTTGCCCTTGTACGGCTCGACCGGATAAAACCCGCGCAACTCGGAGGCCACCAAGCCTACCTTTTGCTTGTCGGGCCCCTCGATGGTAACGTTGGTATCCTTGTCCACAGTTACCTTCACCTGATCGGGCAAATCGTATTTGATGGGATGTGAGTAACCAAGGTTCATGGTGACGGTGTTGCCACTGACCGCAGCCTTAAACCCGACCCCGTTGATCTCGAGTTTCTTCACATATCCATCAGCCACGCCAACCACCATGTTGTTGAGCAGCGAACGGCCAAGCCCGTGCATAGCTCTGGCCTCGCGGTCGTCACCATCGCGGACCACGCTCAACGTGTTCTCCTGCTGGGACACGCTGGTGCGACGGGGCATATCCATGTCCAGCTTGCCTTTCGGACCCTCGACTGAGACATGGTTGCCAGCAATGGCCACTTTGACCTTGTCCGGCACTTCGATTGTTTTGCTCCCAACTCTAGACATTGTTTCGTTCTTTTTACCAGACTTTGAAAAGCAGTTCGCCGCCGAGATTTTTCCGGCGGGCGTCATGTCCGCTCATCAAGCCCTGCGGGGTGCTCACCACCGCGATGCCCATGCCGCCCAACACGAGCGGAATATCCTTGGCCGATGCATAGTGGCGCAGCCCTGGTTTGCTGATCCGCTGTAGTCCGGTAATGATCCCTTTACGGCCCTGAAACTTGAGGTTAATGCGGATGCTCCGCTTAACATCGCCCTCGACGTTGAACGATTCCAAGTAGCCCTCATCCTTTAGGATGCGCACGGCACTTTCCTTGATCCGCGAGTGGGGCACGGTTATCTCCGGCTTCAACGCCTGATTGGCGTTGCGGATGCAGGTTAATAAATCAGCGATTGGATCCATTTGTCTCTCCTTACCAACTGCCCTTGGTCACACCGGGGATCATCCCCGAACGAGCCAACTCGCGAAATGTCAGTCGGGACACACGAAACTTGCGAAAGTACCCGTGGCGGCGACCGGTGACCTCGCACCGGTTGACCAACCGCACCGGGCTTGCATCGCGCGGCAGTTTGGCCAAGGCCTCGTAGTCGCCACTGGCCTTCAACTCGGCCCGTTTGGCCGCATACTTGGCCACTGTTTTGGCCTTGCGCTTGTTTCGCTCCATCCAGGCTTTTTTTGCCATATCGTCCCTATTTACTTTCGCCGTCGAACGGCATTCCAAATTCCTTCAAAAGATCGTAAGCGTCATCATCGTTCGTGGCGGTGGTGACGATTGTGATGTCCATACCCTGCGTGTGCTTGACCTTATCCACATCAATCTCAGGAAAGATGGACTGGTCATCCACGCCCACGGAGTAGTTGCCATGACCATCAAACCCGGTTGATTTTACACCGCGAAAATCACGAATACGCGGCAGCGCTGTCGCCACCAAGCGATCTAAAAACTCGTACATGCCCTGACGCCGAAGCGTCACGCGACATCCGGTGGTCATGCCCTTGCGCAACTTGAAGTTGGCCACACTGACCTTGGCCTTGTTCAACGTTGGTTTGCGCCCCGTAATGATGGTTAAATCCCTCACTGCATCGCCCATCACTTCCTTGCCTAACTCAGGACTCACTCCCATGTTGATGACGATCTTCTCCAGCTTGGGGACCTGATGTACATTCTTGTACTTGTCCAAATCTCGAAGTTTGGTACGGATCTCTTGCTGATATTTTTCCTGTAATCTGGGGATCATTCTTCAGACTTCGCCGTGTCGTCGGCCTCTTGGGTTGTGACGGCCTCCTTGACCGTTCGATTACGCAGGTAGCGATCCTCCCGCATCACGCTGGACCAGTGGATGGTGCCCTCGCGCTCTGCGATCTCACCCTGCGGCTGGTCCTGGTTTTTGCGAATATGCTTTTTCACCATGTTCAGCCCCTCAACCACCACACGCTCGCTCCCGGTCATTACCTCAATAACCTTGCCGCTCGCACCTCTGTCATCCCCAGAAAGGATGTAGACGGTGTCTCCTTTTTTAATGTGCCGCTTGTTGCCCATTTAGATAACCTCCGGTGCCAGCGAGACAATTTTCATGAATTTTTTCTCCCGGAGTTCGCGCGCCACCGGACCAAAAATACGCGTGCCTCGCGGGTTTCCCTCAGGATCGATTATCACAATGGCGTTGGAGTCAAACCGCAACACGGAGCCGTCGGTTCGGCGGATCGGCGACTTGGTGCGAACCACCACGGCATTTACCACTTCGCCCTTTTTCACGTTGCCATCCGGTGCAGCCTCTCGCACGTGGGCCTTGATCACGTCACCAACAGAGGCGGTGTCTTTGCGGATGCCCAGCACGCCGATGGCCCACGCCTTTTTGGCCCCGGAGTTATCGGCCACGTTTAATCTGGATCTGAGTTGTAACATTGTTCGCTTTCTTTCCGCACCAACTCAAGCGACCGGCGCTGCCTTCTCAGCCGCCATGGCCAACTCGCCACGCTTCACGATCCGGACGAGCCTCCAACGCTTGGTCTTGGAAAGCGGCCGAGTTTCCATGATCTCAACCAAGTCACCCACCTGCGCCTCGTTATTCTCGTCATGCGCATGAAGCTTGTTGTAGCAGGTGATGATTTTTTTGTAGAGAGGGTGGGCGGTCCGGCGTGATGTTTTCACCACAATTGTCTTGTCCATTTTTGTGGAGACAACCTCCCCTTCACGGACTTTTCGGTGGCCTTCGCGCGTTGAAACTGTTGTGTCTATCTCGCTCATTACCTTCTTAATTCGCTACCGCTTCTTTCTTGACCAGTTCAACGGCTCCCCCCCTACCCCTAGCTTGGATGAGTTCCGCCAGTTCCCGGTTGGTCAACCGCACTTTTTGTTTGTTGAAAACGGCTCCACCGGTTTTGAGAATGGCTTTGCGGGTTAGTCCTCGCTTGGCCAAGCCGAGCAATGCAGCGGCCACGCCGTCCACTGTGAAATCCTTCACCCCTTCCAGTGCCTTGGCCAAGTTCTCCAGAGCATCCTTACGGCCAAGTCGGGAGACCTGAGTCTCAATGCGGGCAATGTCGCGGCGCAATTCGCGCAGGCGGATCGGTCTCTCCAGCTGACTGGTGGCTTTCTGAAGCTTGAGATTGAACAACTCCGTGCGGAGGTCGCGCCCCTGGGCCGCCAGTTCAACTCTTGTCTTATCCCTAATCTCCGAAATATTCATCTGCTACTCATTTAATCACGCACAGCAAATCTGCAGCGTACCGGCATCTTGGCCGCTGCCGAACTCAACGCCTCTCGGGCCACACTCTCGGGCACGCCCTCGACTTCAAACAACATCGTGGCTGGCTTGACCACGGCCACCCAGTGATCGACATTGGCCTTGCCTTTGCCCATCCGCACTTCCAACGGCTTTTTGGTCACCGACTTCTGCGGGAAAATCCGAATCCACATGCTTCCTTTGCGCTTCATGCCCCTGGAGATCGCCACACGAGCGGCTTCGATCTGCGTACCGGTGATCCAACCCCGTCCCAGAGACTGAAGGCCAAAGGATCCGAACGACACCTTGTTCCCGCGCTGCGCGGTGCCTTTACGGCTGCCGCGGTGCATTTTGCGATATTTGACTTTGTTGGGTAGTAAGGCCATTCCGATGAGTAATATTTAGCCGTTTCCACGCGGACCCGCCGGCCTTCTGGGCCGAGTGTCACGCCTTGGCCCCCGCTTGACCCGATCGGCCTCTTCCTCAGCAGGATCTTTGCGGCAAATCCAGCATTTCACACCGATCACCCCGTACTGAGTTGAGGCTTCGGCAAATCCGTAATCGATGTTGGCCCGCAGAGTATGCAGCGGTACCGCCCCTTCGCGGGCGTTTTCGGAACGGGCAATGT
>DASCOW010000296.1:0-2580 GCA_036012205.1 Verrucomicrobiota bacterium | reverse complement strand
GTTTTTCATTTCCCCAATCAAGATCCTCTCCCTTGTGGATGGTTGGTTCGCTATTCTCGAATCGGCCTTTGGACACGATCTCCAGCGGGAGCATCTCCTGCACAATCTTCCGGCGGTTGGCCCGGTTTGGTTCCTCACTGGCGGCCTCGCGGATCAGATTCTCTCGGCATTCAGGTGTTAAGGTGTCGGCTGTTGGAGCCGGCGGGGTGTATGCAAAACTGCCTCGGTTGTTGCCGGCGGGCACCTCCCCACCCAAGTCCAAGTAACTGTCGGCACCCGGCACGTCAAATGTATTCGAACTACCCAAGCTGGATGCCTGCCCGTTCGAGAGAGTTTCCTGACCGGGCTCTGCCAGTTTTCCGGTTTGCGCGATGACGACGGTCGCCTGCAAAGCCGCCCCGTCGCTTTGACCGCAAACCCCGACGACCGTGCCAACGCCGGAGGCATAGCTGTTGACTGCCGTGGTAACAGCATCCACCTCCGCCATGGTTACCTCTCCGCCGGAGAGGTGGATTAACACCGAACTGGCCTCCTGCAACGCCTCACCACCTCGGGCTGCCGGATGGGTTAGCAGTTTTCGCACGACGGCGTCGGCCCGGTTCTCGCCGTCAGCCTTCACATGCACCACGGACCCAAGACTGTGTCGGCCGCGAAACGCCCCCTGAAGATCACCGAACGAAATGTTCAATAGCCCTGGCTCGAGCAACATTCGGCTCACGCCAAGAACGGCCTCGCACAGGTGCCGGTTGGCGATGTCCAGCGCTTGGTTCAACGCGATGTCCGTGCCTTCCATGACAATGACGTCCTGATTGGGGAAATGAAAAACCGCGTCGGCCACCTGTTTAAGATCCCGCAAGCCACCGGTGGCTTGGTTGCAACGCTGGATGCCTTCACAATCGAACGGAGTCGCCGCCACGCCCACCACCAACGCCCCAGTCCGCTTGGCCAAGTTCGCCAAGACCGGCGCGGCTCCCGTGCCAGTGCCACCCCCCAAGCCGGCTACGATAAAAACCAATTCAGCACCCTCGACGATCCCGGCCAAATCGTCGCTGTCAGACTCGACAGCCGCACGAGCCAACGCCGAGTCGCCCCCAGTACCGAGACCGCACGGGATCGTTTGTCCAAGCAGGTGCGTCCGCGACTGGTGGCAACGGGAGAGGCTGCGGTTGTCGGTGTCCAGCGAGTGAGCCTCAACCCCCTCAGGCGCGATCATGGCCAGAGTTTCGACCAGTTTCACGCCGGTCTCGCCTAGGCCAATGAGGCGGATGGTTGGCTTGGCGCTTGTTGTTTCCATGTCTGGATTGCTCATTACTTGTTCTCCTGTTTCAACGACCAAACAGCGCGGCGACTTGGCGGCGGATCACCCGACTGATGCCGGGACGGCGAGGCGTGGCCTGCGACTGGAATGCGCCAAACTTGATCAATCCAACGGGGGCAGCGAACTCCGGTTCGTCCAACGCATTCTTGACGCCGCTCACGGTGCTGGACCGGCCGATGGCCACCGGCAATTTGAACACGTCCCGCGCCAGTTTCGTGATATGCGGGATGCGCGCGCCACCGCCGCAAAGAACCACCCCGGCTCGGAGGTATTCGATCAATCCCGCTTGACCAATGTCTTTCGCGATCAACTCGAACGTCTCCTGCAGACGCATGGACATGATTTTTTGCATGTGCCCGAGGTTGACCTGCCGACCCGGGATCAGGCTGTCGTTGGAAAGGTCGATCTCGCGATCCCCGACGTCGGGATCGATCATGGCCGAGCCGTGGTCGATCTTGAGTTGTTCGGCGCGAGCCAGCGGCACCTTCAGCCCATAGGCGAGGTCGTTCGAGACATGGTCGCCGCCGACCGCCAGCACACCGGTGTGTTTGATAACGCCGCCGGAGTACACCGCATACTCGGTGACACCGGCACCGAGATCGATCACCAACGTGCCCAGTTCCTTCTGTTCCGTGCCGAGAATGGCCAGCGAGGAGGCCAAGGCGGAAGAAGCGATGTCGTCCACTTCCAAGTGCAGTCCGTTGACGAGGCGGATCGGGTTTTGCAGCCGGTTGTAACGGCCACTGACGACGTGCACGTCCACCTCGATCTTGGCCCCGAGCATCCCCTCCGGGTTGAGCACCCCATCCTGCCCGTCCACGCGGAAGTGCTGCCGGATGACGTGCACCACCGAGTGGTCGGTTGGCAGGTTGATTGCCTTGGCGTTTTTGATGACATCCTGAATATCGTCGCCGGTGATCTCGCGATCCGCCGACACAACGGGATGAACGCCGGTGTTGTTGAAGCCGCGGATATGGCTGCCTGTAACGCCGAGGAACAACGAGCGAATCTCGACATCCGCCACCTGCTCCGCCTCGACAATGGCGTTGCGCACGTCCTCCTCGGCCAAGGCGACGTCGATAATCTCCCCCTTGCGTACGCCGCGGGATTTCGCTTGGCCAAGGCCGATGATGTTGACCGACTGGCCTCCGCTCACTTCCCCCACAGCGACGCACACCTTGGAGGTGCCGATCTCGAGGCCGACGACGATTTGTGTATCACTCACTTTAATATCATTTCCGGGCCACCTTTTGGCCGCTCCT
>DASCOW010000295.1:0-21609 GCA_036012205.1 Verrucomicrobiota bacterium | reverse complement strand
CCGCGCCGCCATGTTCAATACGCACGACCACACCAGGAACCCTGCCAGCGGCGATGGTACTCTCGATCGCCTCGTCTATCGCCTCTAGTTTGGCCAATCGAAATACGGTTGAAAAAGTCTGACTTTTTGTTGCAGATGTCTGGCCAGACGATCGCAATGGAGATTGAGTATCGGGAGCCTGACAGGCTGCAAAAGCCAATGAGAGAGCCAAACCGAGTGAATAGTTAACGAATCTTTGCATATGCTGAACCGAGTGTACCGCTTGACAACATCACCGCCAAGTGAAAGGGCTCCTAAAGATAAATTTAGAATTAAGCACAAAAAAACACCTGTTCAAAATAATTCACTCGACGGTGTTGGTGCTCATTCGATAGGGTGGTTCCTTTGCATCTTATGCCACTTGTGAGCAATATCTTAGGATCTTCGCTTGGTCGAAAGTATTTGATGGCTCTCTCTGGAGTTGGATTGTTCGGCTTCATTGTGATGCACATGCTCGGTAATCTGACGATCTTCGCGGGTCCGTCGGCAATCAATGAATACGCGGCGAAGTTGCACGGCATGGGCCCCCTCCTTTGGTTAGCGCGGATCGGCTTGCTGGGAATGGCCGGAGTTCACATTTGGGCCGCTGTCAAATTAACGAGAGAGAACCGGAAAGCACGATCTGTCCGATACGAAGGTGCCGTTGACCCGGTCGATCGAAACCGTAAAAGTGAGATTGTCTCCAACTACGCTTCCCGTACCATGATTTATAGTGGATTGATCATCGCTGCCTTCGCCTTGTTTCATATAGCGCACTATACTTGGAAAGTTCCACAAATTAACGGTATGAAGGCGGACTTCGAAACATTTTATGTTTACGAAGTAAGTGCAGGCACGGATCAAGTCGCCTATGTGACACCTCTACCAAGCGGCGTTGGCAAGGAAGGTGAAAACGCGGTTGATGTTTATAAAATGCTGACGACCGGTTTCGAAAACCGTTGGGTTTCTGTGTTTTATGTGATTGCCGTTGCGCTGCTTTGTGTTCATTTGAGTCATGGCGTGAGTGCCATGTTCCAATCCCTTGGATTGAAAACCAAGGCGTACGAAAAGTGGATTGACCACTTCGCCTGCGCTACAGGCTGGTTGCTTTTCGCAGGATATGCCTCAGTGCCGGTAAGCATACTAATTAGATCTGGCCCATAAAATGGTCGCAAAGAAAAAAACAGCTAAGTCTACAGGCAAAGCTTCGGCAAAGGAATCCTCACGCAATTCTGCCGACTCGGTCAATATACCTTCACGAGCTAAAACACCGTTTAGTCTGGAGCCCAATATTCCACCCGGCCCGATGGCCGAAAAGTGGGACAAACATCGGTTTAATTTGAAACTGGTCAACCCGGCCAACAAACGTAAATTTGAAATTATCGTGGTGGGCAGTGGCTTGGCCGGTGCCTCCGCCGCCGCCACACTGGCCGAGTTGGGCTACAACGTGAAATGCTTCTGCTATCAGGATAGCCCACGTCGTGCCCACTCCATCGCCGCGCAAGGTGGCATCAACGCCGCCAAGAATTACCAAAACGACGGCGACTCGGTGTACCGGCTTTTTTACGACACGGTAAAGGGCGGTGACTACCGGTCGCGCGAGGCCAACGTGTATCGGCTTGCTCAGGTCAGCGTGGACATCATCGACCAATGCACTGCACAGGGCGTTCCGTTCGCTCGCGAGTACGGTGGTCTTTTGGCCAACCGATCATTCGGAGGAGCGCAAGTGAGTCGAACGTTCTATGCGCGAGGCCAAACAGGGCAGCAACTGCTGCTCGGTGCTTATTCGGCACTCAACCGGCAGATAGGACTAGGGAAGGTAGAGATGCACTCTCGCACCGAGATGTTGGATATCGTTTTGGTGGATGGCCACGCCAAGGGCATTGTGGTGCGCGATATGGTCACTGGCGAAATAAGCCGTCACTCGGCGCACGCTGTCGTGCTGGCAACCGGTGGTTACGGCAACGCGTTTTTCCTCTCGACGAATGCTAAAGGTTGCAACGTCACCGCTGCTTTTCGAGCATACAAACGAGGCGCGGCGTTTGCCAACCCCTGCTACACTCAGATTCATCCGACATGCATTCCGATGAGTGGCGATCACCAGAGCAAACTCACGTTGATGAGCGAATCGCTCCGCAACGATGGCCGGGTCTGGGTGCCCATGGACAAAAAAGTTGCCGAGAAAATTCGTAAAGGCGAACTGAAACCGCGCGATGTTAGCGAGAAAGATCGCGACTATTATCTGGAGCGCAAATATCCCAGCTTCGGCAACCTCGTGCCCCGCGATGTCGCCTCCCGCAACGCCAAGGAAGTCTGCGACGAAGGCCGGGGTGTGGTTGCCTCCGGTTTGGGGGTTTATCTGGATTTTGCCGATGCCATCGAGAGGATGGGCGAAAACACCGTGCGCGAACGCTATGGAAATCTTTTCGATATGTACGAAAAGATCACAGGCAGCAACGCGTACCAAAATCCAATGACCATTTACCCGGCCGTGCACTACACGATGGGAGGCCTCTGGGTGGACTACAACTTGATGAGCAACATCCCGGGATTATTTGCCATTGGTGAAGCCAACTTTTCAGATCACGGTGCCAACCGGCTCGGTGCCAGCGCGTTGATGCAGGGTTTGGCGGACGGATACTTCGTGCTGCCCTACACCATAGGCCAGTATCTGGCTGAAACCGGCATGGGCAACCGACCAAGTTTGGATGATCCTGCTTTCATCAGTGTGCAGGACGAGGTCGAAGCCCGGATCAATGCCATGCTTTCCATAAACGGTGAACGCACACCGACTTCATTTCACCGTGAGTTGGGACAGATCATGTGGGACAAGTGCGGCATGGAACGCAATAAGGCAGAGCTCAAAGAGGCTATCAAATTAATTCCCAGTTTACGGGAAGAATTTTGGGGGAATGTAAAGATTCCCGGTGAAAACGCATCCTTGAATCAAAGCCTCGAACACGCCGGGCGTGTGGCAGACTTTCTCGAGTTTGGTGAGTTGATGTGCCGCGATGCATTGCAACGCGAAGAATCATGCGGAGGCCACTTTCGGAGCGAGCACCAAACCGCCGAAGGCGAAGCAAAACGCAATGACAATGATTTTTCATATGTCGGGGCCTGGGAGTACAGGGGCGAAAACAAAAACCCAAAACTCCACAAAGAACCCCTCGAGTATGAGGAGGTGAAGATGACCCAGCGAAGTTACAAATGAGTCGAGGGCTGAGATTCGAAAGTTATGAAAACGCGGTTTCGATTTGAGAAATCTGGCATGACCTCGCTACTGCGACGAACAGTCGTATCCGTCTCCCGCAACATTGACAAAAAACACCACAACTCCTCGCCCGAAGAGATTAACCAACTTGCACGCCAAACTATGGCGCTTGACAAAGCGCTGAAAGTCAATGGCCCCCACACCCCTTACCGCGCACCAGAACCCAACCTCTAGACCCTAGACACCTGATGAATTTAACCCTCAAAGTCTGGCGCCAAGACAACGCGGACGATCCTGGCCATTTTGATGTCTACATGGCTCAGGACATCGGTCCCGACATGTCTTTTCTGGAAATGCTCGATGTCGTCAATGAAAAGATTATAGCTGATGACGGAGAGCCAATCGCTTTCGACTCTGATTGCCGGGAAGGTATTTGCGGGGCCTGCTCGATGGTCATCAATGGCGTGCCACATGGGGGGCAGCAGGGCACCACTGCCTGTCAGTTGCACATGCGACATTTCTGCTCTGGGGACACCATTACCATCGAGCCATGGCGGGCGACGGCCTTTCCAGTGCATCGGGATTTGGTCGTCGATCGCACCTCCTTTGAAAGGATTCAGCAGGCCGGTGGCTTCATCAGCGTACGCACCGGCAGTGTGCCGGATGCCAACGCCACGCCAATACCAAAAGAAGATGCCGACCTTGCGATGGACGCTGCCCAGTGCATCGGCTGCGGCGCCTGCGTGGCGGCCTGCAAAAACGCCAGTGCCATGCTCTTCGTGGCGGCCAAGGTTTCGCATTTAAGCCTTGTACCTCAGGGCCAACCCGAACGCGAACGCCGTGCCTTGGCAATGGTTCAGCAGATGGACGAGGAAGGCTTTGGCAACTGCACCGTCACCGGCGCCTGCGAAGCCGTTTGTCCGAAAGAAATCTCTATCGATTTTATCGCATGCCTGAACCGTGAATACGGCAGGGCAATTCTCAAAAAAGGCAACGCCTGAAAAGCTTCCGTTTGCCCAAGCGCGAACTACATGATTTCCTTTAACAGGAGTCCGAGAAGGTCTTCGATCTTTACGCGCCGCTGCTCCATGCTGTCGCGTTCACGCAGGGTGACGGTGTCCTTGGTCTCGGCGCCGTTTTCGCCAATCGTATCGAAGTCAATTGTCACACCAAACGGCGTGCCAACCTCGTCCTGACGGCGGTAGCGCCGGCCGATCGCACCGGTTTCATCGTAAAACACGGTCATGTACGGCTGAAGCAGGCCGCGAACCTCCATCGCCTTGGCCACCAGCTCCGGTTTGTTCTTGAGCAGCGGGAATACCCCCACCTTGACCGGCGCTATACGCGGGTGAAAACGCATCACCACGCGGGTTTCTGTCTTGCCTTTTTCGTTGGTGATCTCCTCCTCGTCGTAAGCGTCGCAGATGAAAGCCAGCACAGTGCGGTCGGCCCCGGCGGCCGGCTCGATGACGTGCGGCACAAAGCGTTCCTTGGCCTCCTCATCGTGGTAAGTGAGATCCTTGCCGCTGCCTGGGTATTTCGGTTTGCCGTCCTCACCTTGCTCAACGACGAGTTCGTCGCCTTCGCGGACGAGTTTGCCCTCCATGTGCGAGCGCAAGTCGAAGTCACCGCGATGGGCGATGCCCTCAAGCTCGCCGTACTCCCCTTCTTCGCAGAACGGAAAGGCGTACTCAACATCAGCTGTACCGACAGAGTAGTGCGCCAACTCGGCCTGTTCGTGGTCTCGCAGGATGAGACGCTCCCTGTTGATGCCAAGATCGACGTACCACTGGAAACGGCGGTCGCGCCAGAATTGATACCACTCGCGTGACTCGCCTGGGTGACAGAAAAACTCCATCTCCATCTGCTCGAACTCGCGGGTGCGAAAGGTGAAGTTGCGCGGCGTGATCTCATTGCGAAAACTCTTGCCCTGCTGCGCGATGCCAAACGGCACCTTGACGCGGCTGCTGTCCACCACGTTGCGGAAGTTGACGAACATCCCCTGCGCCGTCTCCGGCCGCAGGAACGCCTTGCTGTCGTCGCTGCGCATCGCACCGATGTGCGTCTCGAACATCAGGTTGAACTCGCGCGGCTCGGTCAGCGTGCCGAGTTCCTTCGCACCCGGGGCGAGCACTTGGCCTGTGTCGCTGATCGAGGTCAAGTCGGTGACATCGCCGTGCCAAACCAGTTTGTCGGCATACTTCGCCTTCAGCTTGAAGTACTGCAGCGCGCGCCGGATGATCTCCTCCTTCGCGTCGCCATCGGTGATGCAGGTAACGAACGCCCTTTGGCCATCGTGCTCCACCCAGGCACCCTTGATGTGGTCATACCGGTAGCGACGCTTGCTCTCGCGGCAATCGACCATCATGTCATGAAACAGGTCGTAGTGGCCGGAAGTCTTCCACACGCGCGGGTGCATGATGATCGACGACTCGATGCCGGTCATTTGGAACGGCCGCGGGGCTCCTTCCGGCTGCACACGCTCGTCGTGCGCGGTGACCATGTCGCGCCACCACGCCTCCTTGATGTTGCGCTTGAGCGCGACACCAATCGGGCCATAGTCCCACAAACCGTTAAGTCCGCCATAAATTTCCGAGGACTGGAAAACGAATCCGCGCCGCCTACAGAGCGACACAATCTTTTCCATCCATTCGTTTGAATTGGTCTCAGCCATAAAAAAGGGGCGGCATCATCGCAGAGGAATGCCCGGTGTCAAGGGAACGAAAGGCGCTTGGCCGGTTATTTCCGTTGAAAAAGGGGTGGATGTGCCGACAATCCCGGCGTGCTGTTTCGCCCCGGCAGAGTGTTGGCGCTGGTGCTCGCCGTGCTGCTTGTCGGCACGGTGGTCGTACTGCTCACCCCGCGCAGGCAGCCGCCTGCCCCAGCTCCCAAGCCAAGCCAGGCGGGGGGGCTCGTCGATGAACAGGTGATGCAACAGGTCGCCGTCATCGAGGCCAAACACCGCCAATGGGATGCCACCGTGTGGGCCGACGAGATAACCGCCCGCCAGTACGGCGAAGTGGCGATTCAAATCTGGGACAATCTTCGGGACGGTGCCGACCCGTTTCAACTGCTCGGCGGCATGCCATTTCGCGAGATGCTGCTTGGCCAAGCGCAACCGGCCGAGTCATGGGAGTCGGGCATCCGCCGCGTTCGCTTGGCCAAGGGCGGCCCGGCCTGGTCCGCCAATCAGTTCGCTCAAGCGCTTGACCGATGGAAGGCCGATGGCTGGGTACTGGATCAAAGCGAGTGGCGACATCGCCAGTTCAACCCGCACGCCAATGGCGGGCCAACGTCAGTCTTCTGGATTTCACTGCACGTTGCCAACAGTCAATTGGCGAAGCGCGGCATCCTGCGCGGCGACATCACGGTACAATGGCAAATGACTGAGCTCACGCCGGAAACCTTGGTTCAACCAGATCGCATCGACCTCACAGGACTCGAGTGGCTCGAGCGCACTGGCACGCCGGCGATCAATCCGCCCAGCCAACAGGACATCTCGCCCAACGCCGGCAATATTTTTATCGATCCGCTCATCCTGTACGACTTCGACGGCGACGCCAAGGTGGAGGTGATCATGGGTTGCAAAAATCGCATTTACCGCAACCGCGGCGAAGGGCGATTCAAGGCCGAGACACTCTGCCCGAAGTTCAGCGAAATCGTGTTCAACGTCACGCTTGAGGACTTGTCCGGCGACGGCATGGTGGATGTCGTCGCGTGCGGACACGAAGGCATTTATCTCATTGAAGGCCAGCCGGATGGAACGTTCCCAGGCAAGGCGCGACTTACTTGGCGGGCACCGGACAAAGTGCTCGATCCGATGGTGATGACCACCGGCGACATCGACAGCGACGGCGACGCGGATCTGTGGTTGTCCCAGTACAAATTGCCGTATGTGAAAGGCCAAATGCCGACCCCGATCTACGACGCCAACGACGGCTTCCCCGGCTATCTGCTGCTCAACGACGGCACCGGCCAACTGAGTGACAGCACTACCGCCGCCGGACTTGCTGCCAAGCGCCACCGCCGCTCGTACAGCGCGTCGTTCGCTGACATCGACGACGACCGCGACCTGGACCTAGTCGTCGTGAGCGACTTCGCCGGTGTCGATCTTTACCTCAATGACGGCTCGGGCAAATTCATCGACGCGACCGAGCGGCTCGTCGGGAATCGTCACGGCTTCGGCATGGCGCACAGCTTCGCCGACTACGACGCTAACGGCCAAATAGATTTGCTGATGATCGGCATGAACTCGTGGACCGCAGAGCGGTTGTTGTCGATGAAACTCTCGACACCGACGCATCGGCACTACACCGAGCGACTGGGCGACCTCACGTTCGGCAACCGGCTGTACTTCGGCGCCGGGAATAAATTTGCTCAGCGGCCGATGGGCGACCGGGCGGCCAACACCGGCTGGTCGTGGGGCGCGACGTCTTTCGACGCGGATAACGACGGCGACACCGACCTCTTCATTGCCAATGGCCACAAGAGCCGCAACTCAGTGAAGGATTACGAACGGCAGTTTTGGTGCCACGACATTTACCACGGCAACTCCGAGCCGAATCCCGCGATGGAGGTCTACATTCAAGGCACGTCCAGCCGGTTGTACGGCGGCGGCTACTCGTACGGCGGCTACGAGAAAAACCGGTTGCTGCTCAACCGCGAAAATCAATCACTCGACGACGTGGCTTACTTGATGAACGCCTCACACGAGATCGACTCTCGCAACGTTGCCAGCGGCGACATCGACGGCGACGGCCGGCTCGACCTGTTTTTCACCCACTTTTCCGTCTGGCCCGACCCTGGATCGCAGGGACTGCTGATGGCGCGCAACCTTTGGCCGGGCAACAACCACTGGGTGGGCTTTCGCCTAGCCCGCAGCGCCGTCTGCCCGTCGCTCAACGGAACCAAGGTCCAGCTCCGGACTGGTGGACGTGACCAGTGGCGTTTCATCGTCAACGGCGACTCGTACCGCTCGCAGCACGCGCCGATCGCCCACTTCGGGCTTGGCCAAACGGCGGTGGTGGAGTTTGTCGAGATTCATTGGCCAACCGGCCAGACCACCCGGATCGACGCCCCGCCGCACGGGCAGTATCACGCCGTCACGGCTCCAGCCGAATGAACCACTCGGCGACCGTGTCGGCGAAGCGCATCCCCTGCCGCGTGAGGCGGAACCGATCGTCGCTGCGGACGCCCCAGCCGGCTTCGGCCGCCCGTTGCATGTCGGCAGCCCACCCGGCGCGCAGATCGTAGCCAGTGGTACGCTCGAACAGCTCGAACGGCCAGCCGGCATTCATCCGCAGGCCGAATGCCGCCGTCTCGCCGGCGCTGGCTAAGGGCGAAAGTTGTTCGACTGACTCGTGCGCCCGTAGGCCAAGCGCAAGTTGCTCGCAGTAGCGCTCGGTGTTGGCGACATTGCGAATGCGCCGGCCATCGACATAGCCGGTTGCGCCCGGGCCAAGCACCTGGCACGCGCCGCTGCGCCAGTAGTTGACGTTGTGGCGGCAGGCGCGCGACGGTAGCTCGGCGCTTGGCTCGGCGTCGTGTCTGGCAAAATTCGCCACCTCGTACTGCACCAATCCCGCTGCGCCGGCGGTGTCGATGAGCTCATCGTACATCGTGCAAGTCAACTCATCATCCACGTCAAACTCGCTGGCTTGCAGTTGCTCATAGAGTGGCGTGTCCTCCTCATAAACAACCTCATAGCAGGAGAGGTGCTCGCTGCTCATCGCAATCGCCTCAGCCATTGTGGATTGCCAAATGTCCATCGTCTGGCCGGGGATGGCGAACATGAGATCTAGGTTGATGTTGTCGAAGCCGACAGCGCGCAACCGGTCGAACGACTTGAAAACCATCTCGCGTGAGTGGACACGGCCAAGCCGGTCGAGAACCCCCTCGTCGAGCGACTGCACGCCCATCGAAATGCGATTGACGCCGTAGTCGCGAAAGAGTCTGGCTTTCTCCGCCGAAATGGTTGCAGGGTTGCATTCGACCGTCCACTCGTCGGCGCCAAGCAGGTCGAATCGTTCCATCGCCTCAAGAACGCGCCGCCATTGAGCCGTACTGAGGAGCGACGGCGTTCCACCGCCGAAGAAAACCGTGCGAAGCTTGATCGACGGGGCAACCAGTTCCATCTCGCAGATGAGCGCCTCGACGTAGCGGTTCATCAGATCGCCGCTGGAGAGCTCGGAGAAAAATGCACAGTACTCGCACTTGGCCGCGCAGAAAGGCACGTGGACATACAGGCTATGAACAGAATTGGAAATAGCGCTCATAAAAAGCGCTGGGAATCAGGCGACCTTGCGCCTCCGGGAGTAGTCAATGGCCGAAACCACACCAGCACCGAGGAGGAAAATAGTCGCTGCTACCCCGACACCAATGCCGATGCCGATGCCCATCTCCTTGTAGATCGCCATCAGATCAATTTCCATACCCAAACTGCTGGCGCCTAATACGCCTCCAGCCAGAACCCCTATGAGAACACCCCAAAACATAATTTATCCGGCAATCCGCCGGACGGACAGCCTACCCGCCTTCAACCCGCTTGGCCAAGCGATTTTTTGGCTTAATTTTCAGCCTCATTTGTTGTTCTATCCGGGCGGCCCCGCACACCTTGGCCAAGCACACCCCCTTTTTATGGATCAACCACAGTTCCCCCCGTTCTGTCTCGCGCGGCTGTTGCGCAACACCTTCCACCCCAAGCCGGGCGAGCGCATCTGCATCCTCATCGACCTGCCAGACCTTGGACTGACTGAGAACTGGGCGTTCCTCGACAACGATCAATTCTCCATCCAGCGCCATGCGCACGACACTTTTTACAAAAGGCTGCACGGCGGAGTAATGACCGAACTTGGCCTGACCGGCGGCGATTTGTTCGCCTACGAGGAAACCGGCGGCAGCAACCTCGATCTGCCCGACTACGCCGTCGCACCAGACGGAACCGAACGGAGTCTCGAGCGGGATGTTTATCCAAACTTCGACATCATCCTCTGCATCTCGACTCACTCCGCCACCGCGCCGCTGACTGCCTTGGCCAAGCATTACGGTTTTCGCGGCGCAACACTTCACGGCGTGAACGACATCATTCTCCGAAGTGGCTTGGCCGTGGACTACAACGAGGTGAGCCGCGACACGGAGAAACTGCGCCTCGCTCTGACCCGCGCCGACCTCTTTGAGATCGACTTCCAACTCGGCGACGACACACACACACTCCGGCTCGAGTGCGGCCAGCAGGAGGCGCAGAAGAGCCACGGCATCTGTCTCGCCGACGAGCCGGACGTCGCCAACCTACCCGCTGGCGAGGTGTACTTCGTGCCAACCGGAGGCGAAGGCGCGTTCCCGATGCAGTACGCCGACGGCACGCTTGGCCTGCAGCAGGTCTCCGGCGGCCGCGTCACCCGTGCCACGCTGATCCGTGGCGATCAGGCGGTCATCGACGCACACAACGCCAAGCTGGCCGACGACCCCGTCACCGGCGAACTCGGCGAGCTTGGCTTTGGCACGCAGGTGTTGCCGGTGTCCGGCCGCGACATACAGGACGAGAAAATCCTCGGCACCGTGCACGTGGCCACCGGACGCAGCGATCACCTCGGTGGCGACCTGACGCCGGACAAATTCGCCAAAGCGCAAAACGCCACGCACGATGACATTCTTTTTTCACCGAAAAAAACACCCGACATCACCGTCGCAGAAGTGCGAATGCACCGCAACGGCGGATCGATTGTCGTGCTCAAGAACTATCAGCCGGGCGAACATCTCCTCCAAGCGATCGACTGAGATGGGTTTACTTTTTCCAAAAGCCACTTACCCTTTTCCTCACACGCCATGCGTATACTCATTTGCATCCTCACATTGGCCGGCCTCACCGCCGGGGAACTTACCGCTGCAGACAAAAAACCGCTGCGCGCACTGCTGATCACCGGCGGTTGCTGCCACGACTACACCACGCAGAAAGACCTGCTCGAGAAGGGACTCGAGGCGCGGCTTAACGTTGTTGTCGATCACGTGCATTCGCCCGACAAAAGCACCAACCCACCGTTGGTCATCTACGGCAATCCCGTCTACGCCAAAGGCTACGACGTGGTGATCCACGACGAGTGCGCCGCCGCGCAGACCGACCCCAAGGTCATCGCCGGCGTACTGGCACCGCACCGCAACGGCATCCCCGCCGTGAACCTCCACTGCGCGATGCACTCATACCGCTTCGGTGACTTCCGCAAGCCGGTCAAACCCGGGGCGGCCAACGCGAAGTGGTACGAGTACATCGGCTTGCAGTCCACCGGCCACGGTCCAAAAAAACCGATCGCGATCGCGTTCGAGCAAAACGTGCCGTTCATCACCAAGGGCTTTAAAGACTGGACGACCGGAAACGAGGAACTCTACAACAACGTGCAGGTGTTACCCGGCACGAAGGTCGTCGCGCGCGGCACGCAGGGCAAAAGCAAGGCGGTCGTCGCGTGGACGAACGACTACCACGGCGTCCGTGTATTCAGCACATCGCTTGGCCACAACAACTTCACTGTCGCCGATCCTCGCTACCTCGACCTCGTCGCCCGCGGCCTGCTCTGGGCAGTCAAGCGCGAGGACATGAAAGTGGCCAAGCCCAAAAACGAGACGTTCGAACTGAACAGCAAATCAAAGCCAAAGTCGGCCAACGTTAAAAAAAAACGCTAAAATTAGCGTTCCGAAAAACGCCGCCACCGGCAAAAAGGTAACGGCCAGCTCGGAGGAATCGGCCAGGGGCAACTTGGCCAAACACGCCACCGACGGAGATCCCACCACGCGTTGGTGCGCAGCCAACAGCACTGCCGGATCGTGGTTGCAGGTGGATCTTGGCCAAGCGCAGGACATTCAAAACGTCCGCATCATTTGGGAGAAAGCGAACGGCGCGTACCAGTACAAGATCGAAGGCTCCGCCAATGCCAAGCGCTGGAAACTGCTCGTCGATCAATCCAAAAACAAGGAAGTCCGGCAGATCACGCCACACAAGGTCGGCGCCAAAAACACACGCTTTTTCAGGATCACATATCTCGGTGCCAAGCCAGCTTACTGGGGAAGTTTTTGGGAATTCGAAGCCCACACCGGCGCCCTGCCTAAACTCCCGCGCAAGGTCGTCAAGGCCTCCCAAAAAAACACCAATGCTGCCCCGAAACCCAACACACACAGCATCATGTCACCGGAGGGCTTCAACCTATCTGTGTTTGCCCAGCCGCCGCTGGTCAACTATCCGGTCTGCCTCACAGCAGCTTCGACCGGGGAACTGTTTGTCGGCATCGACGAACAGGGCTCGCTCGGCAAGGAAAAGGGACGCGGCCGCGTGGTCCGCTGTCTCGATGCGGATGGAGACGGCAAGGCCGATCAGGTCAACACCTTCGCCAAGATGGATCACCCGCGCGGATTGATCTACGACAACGGCTTGCTCTGGGTGCTGCATCCGCCCTACCTTACACTTTACGAGGACACTGATCTCGATGGTGTTGCCGACAAGGAGAAGCGACTGATCAGCGGCATCAGCACGGATTACGTCGGCAAACGTGGCGCCGACCACACCACCAACGGCATCCGCATGGGTATCGACGGCTGGATTTACATTGCGGTGGGTGACTTCGGTTTCACCAAAGCCGTCGGTGCAGATGGCCGCACTCTAAGCCGACGAGGCGGGGGCATCGTACGTGTCCGGTCCGATGGCACCGAGATGGAAATTTTCAACTGGGGCCAGCGCAACATTCTCGATGCCTGTATCGATCCGTACCTGAACATTTTCACTCGCGACAACACCAACGATGGCGGCGGCTGGGACATCCGCTTTTCGCACATCATCCAGACCGGCGAATACGGCTACCCGTCTTGGTACAAGAATTTTTCGGACGAAATCATGCCAGCCTTGGCGGACTACGGCGGCGGCTCGGGATGCGGCGGCATGTTCTATCACGACACCCGCTGGCCGGAACCATTCAGTCACGCCGTTTATACCTGTGACTGGGGACGCAGCGCGGTCTTCCTTCACAATCCCACTCCGACCGGCGCCACCTTTCATCCTCATCAGGAAACATTTCTCGCCATCAACCGACCGACCGACATCGACGTTGACGGCAGCGGCCGAATGTACGTCTCCAGTTGGCAAGGCGGCGGCTTCAGCTACAGCCATCCGAACGTCGGTTACATCGTCCAACTCACGCCGGAAAATCACAAACCAGAACCGTTCCCCGACGTAAGTCAACTCAGCGATCAAGACCTTTATCAGCTACTCACCGGCCCCAGTCAGGTTCAGAATCTTCACGCACAACTTGAATTCCTCCGCCGAGGTCGCAGTTCACAACGCACCAAGGCGCTCGTCAACATCGCCTCAGATGAAGGCACTCCACTCACGGGCCGAGTCGCGGCGATCTTCACTCTCAAACAACTCGACGGCACCCAAGCCAGAGCCAATCTGCTCAAGCTCAGCGAACAGGCCGAAATCACCGAATTCGCCCTTCGCGCCCTCACGGATCGCACCAGCCAATTGGATGGACTTAAATCGGAACCATTCATCCGTGCACTGAAGAGTGAAAACCTGCGCGTCCGTGCCCAAGCGTTGATCAGCTTAGGACGCCTCGGGGACACCTCGACTGCGCGTGCCATCTTGCCACACGCTGCCGCGCCTCGCTTGGCCAAGCGACCCAAGCAAAACGAACCTAATCCAGCCGCAGTGATCCCGCACTTGGCCACCCGCGCCCTTATTGCTCTCAAGCCAGTGGACACCCTGTTGACGGCACTCGACACCGACCACAAATCGACCGCTTTGAGTGTGTTAAAATTCATTCACGACGACACCGTCGTGGACACGCTCGTCAACCGCGCCAAAGCCAAGCCGAACTTGGCCACTTTGGCCACGCTCGTCCGACTCTACCATCGGGAAGGCGACTACACGCAGGGTTGGTGGGGCACCCGGCCAGACACCAGCGGACCCTACTTCGACCGCACCAAGTGGAGCGGCAGCGACCGGATCGAAGCCGGCCTCAAGATGGCGCTAGCCCAAGCCCCAAAGGAAACAGTCGACCTCGTCAAGACGATCCTGGCCAAGCACATGGTCAGGATCAACGGACTGCCTGCTGGTCAGGCTGTTGCTGCGGATGACTCCGCCAACGGGCCCATCCAGATTCCCCAACTCACCGGCGACCCGAAAAACTGGATCGCCACGCTGGGTGAAAAAACCACCCTCGATCGCGCGATCAAGGCCAAGGGCAATGCGAAGCGCGGCGAAAAACTCTTCACCAGCCAAGCATGCATCGTTTGCCACACCACTCGAGACGGCCAGACACCGAAAGGCCCCCACCTTGCCGACATCGGCAAACGCTACAAAACCCAAGAACTGATCCAGTCCATCCTCAACCCAAACGCCGTGGTCGCTCAGGGTTTTGACACCTACTCATTCACCATGAAAGACGACACAGTGCACCTCGGCTTCGTCACGCTGGAAAGCGCGGACACCATCAGCATCCGCAACGCCGCCGGTATCGCAGCCGATCTCCCGACCAAACAGATCAGGAAGCGCGATAAAATCCCGGCCTCCTCCATGGCGCCCGGCCTTGTTGCCGGTTTGACGCCGGAGCAACTGGCCGACCTGCTCGCCTATCTCGACTCCATTTGATGTCCGACTGTTTTTACGAGACAACCAAGGCGCTCTCCGAATATTTGCTGTTCCACTACGGCAAACCGGACGAGGTGCTGCCGTGGGATTTCGGACCGGCCGACGCACTCAACTACCCCGTACGCTGCATCACAGAATGCGTCGACACCGCCCGCATACCTATCAACGCCCAGGCACTCGATCTCGGCTGCGCCGTGGGCCGCTCAACTTTTGAACTCGCCCGACACTGCAACGAAGTCATCGGCATCGACCTGTCTGAAAACTTCATCGCCGCCGCAAAGCAACTGCAACGCGAAGGCCTGCTCGACTACTCCTTCACAACCGAGGGTGAGCTTGGCCAAGCGACAACGGCCGAGGTGCACGCTGAAATAGACCGATCCCGGGTACGGTTCGAACAGGGGGACGCCACCTTTCTGCGGAACGGCCTTGGCCAATTCAACGTGGTGCTGATGGCGAACTTGATCGATCGCCTCCCCTGCCCGGCCAAGTGCCTACAACAACTCCCCGACCTCGTCTTAACCGGTGGCCAGCTCATTATCGCCTCACCCTGCACTTGGCTCGAAGAATACACGCCAAAAAACGAATGGCTTGGCGGCAGCCAGACGCTTGGCCATGCACAAACCCTCGATACCCTCTGCGAACTCCTTTCCCCCTCCTTCACCCTGGATGGCACATCGGATCTCCCCTTCCTCATCCGCGAGCACGCCCGGAAATACCAATGGAGCGTCGCCCAAGCTACCCGCTGGCTCCGCCAATAATCAATGGCCTAACCAGCCACGCATGCACGGGGCGAGAATGGCCTCGCTCATGCCGTGGATGATTTTTTTGTCAGCAGGGCAGATGGTGGCCAGTACGCCGCCGAGCGTGGCCCTGGCTGAGCCGAAGTCACCGTGCACAAAGTAGTACGGGCAAAGCCTCACGCGCCCCTGCATCGCCCTCGCTTGGCCAAGCTCAAAGTCATACCACTCGGCCTCCACGCGGGCCGGCCGATGGTAACGCTGCAGGATGCGCGGCGACTCGTCAAAACCCTCGATCGCCCGATCCACCGCTGCCGCCCACTCGTCACGAGACAGGTCGCTGCCGAGCCAGACGCCGCGCGCGCCCCAGGCCTGCTCGGAGTAGCCGGAGATTTTCAGGATCAAGTTGCGCTCCTTTTGCGAGAGCTCTTTGAGCTGTTGCCAGTCGGTCAGGCCAAGGCCGGGGTAGGCGGCGTGCGGCGGCAACGGCGCGGGATCGACCACCCATGTTTGCGGCAGGAGTGCCTCAAGCATGCGCTGGAAACTCTCGCCAAGTTGCTGCCGCCATGTCTCGGCAAGATTGCGATTGTGAAACAGCGCGAAGAGCATTTTCTCCTCGAGGAACGCTCTCGGTGGCGGCGTCACGCTGATGCGTTTTGCGGTGGCAGCGGCAAACAACGGTTCGGCAGCAGGCACATTTGGCAGATCGAACAATTCAAAAAAACGGTACACCGCATCATCGTCGGCGAAGCCGACAAAATTCTGCTCGTGGACGCTGAATCGGCCGGAGTCGATCTGCTCCGCGAGCCACTCCATCTCCGGCCGGTAAGTGGCGGATTCATCGGAGACAACCAAGCGCACATTCGGCGCGTTGCCGAAAATGCCAGCGAAGCCATTGAGCATGCCAGCCGCGCCGCCAAGCACTTCGGTACCGGCTTCGGCGTAGGCGCGGTTGAGCCATGCGGTGAGGCCGATTCCGCCGGGTACGCTGTCCAACTCGGTGATGCGCAGCCCGTCATCGGTTAACAAAATGTCAGGTCGAATGACGCGCGGCAACTCGGCACGAAACGCCCGGTCGCGCTGCAGGTCTATAATCGACTGCGGCTTGCCGCGATCAAGCCAGGCGCTTGGCCAAGTGGGGAGTCGCCCCTCGGTGCTCCAGCGGTAAACCGTGTTGGCAGCCTGATAAAACTTGAGCAGCACGCGGCCAAGTTGCTCGAGTTGCTTGACCGTTTTTTTGTCGAGCGCGAACGGCCGCGTGGCGACACGCCATTGATGCCCAGCGAACAGCCCGTCGTCGGGGAGGCTTTGCCGAACGCGCTGCGCGATTTGTTCAGGCGAGAGTTGGGGGTCGATTCCCATCAGCGGGAGCCAACGTGAAGCCTCGCCCCGTGGCGGGTCAAGCCCCCGGAATGTTTTTGCAAACTTGTTTCAGTGGGCGGCTGTCGGCATGGTCTGCCGCCGCGAAGAAGATACGATGGGTGATAGCGATTATAAATACGGGCGCAACGGCCAAGGCGCCTTGGCGTGGCTCGTGTTGACGGTGGCGGCGGTGGGGGTGCTGGTGTTTTCCCTGGACCACGATGCAGATGGCGGCCAATCGGGCGAGCAGACGTTGGTCGTCTATTGCGCGGCCGGTGTCAAAAAAGCAGTCGAAGAGGCGGCCGGGAGGTTCGAGCAGGAAATCGGCGCGAAGGTGTCACTCGAGTATGCCAGCAGCGGCGTGCTGGCGAACCGGCTCAAAATCGATAAGGAGGGCGGATTGCCCCGAGCCGACGTTTATGTCCCGGCGGACTATGTATTCGCCGAGCGAGCGCGGGCTGACGGACTCACCGCCGAATCGCTGAAAGTGGCCACGTGGAAGGTGGTGCTCGCCGTCAAGCCGGACAGCGCGTTGGCCGTGACCGACTGCAACGATGTACTGGCACGGAACGTTTCGTTCGTGATTTGTAATCCACTGGCCGGTGTCGGCAAGAAGACGAAAAATATGCTTGAGCGATCCGGGCACTGGGCGGCGGTGGACGCGGCCAAGGCGGCCTCGTTCCCAACCGTGACCGAGGCAGCACTGGCGGTGAAGGAAAACCCCGGGACACAGGCGGCGTTCATTTGGGACTCGATCGCGCAGCAGTTCGGGCTGCGAGCAATCGAACTGCCCGAACTGGAGGCGAGCAAGGCGAACATCACCGTGGCAGTGACGGCCACGACGGCGCAGCCAACCCTGGCGCTGAAGTTCACCCGCTACCTCGCCGCGCCAACCCAGGGCGGAGCGGTGTTCGCAAAGCACCACTATGTGTCGATCCCCGGCGACGAGTGGGCCGAGACGCCCAAGCTGCGCGTCGATTGCGGCGGCGTGAACCGCGAAGCGGTGGAGAAAACCATCCGCGAATTTCAACAGCGCGAAGGCGCGTCGATCGATGTCGTGTATGCCGGTTGCGGCACGCTGGTCGGCAAGATGCAGACCGGGGAACATGGACTGCCGGATGTTTTCATGACCTGCGACGCGTCGTACCTCGACATGGCGCAGAAGAAAATGAACCACCCCTTCGGGCCGGACCTGAAAGTCTCAAGCACGCGCATCGTGATGCTCGTGGCCAAGGGCAACCCGCACGGCATCCGCTCGCTCACTGGCTTGGCCAAGCGCGGACTGCGTGTCGGCACAACCGACCCCAAAGCGAGCACGCTCGGCGCGCTGAGTCACCAACTGTGCCGTGAGACCGGGCAGTTCGACGCCATTGAGCAAAACATCGTGATGATGGCCGACACCGCGCACACGCTGGTTCAAACGATGGAGGCTGGCCAAAAACTCGACGTGGTGATCGTGTACGAGGCGAACATCCGGCACATGATTGACCGGTTCGATGCCGTACCGCTCCAGCCCAAGCGTGCGCTCGCCGTGCAAAACGTCGCTGCCAGGAAGACCACGCCGTACCCGCGGTTGGCCGGGCGGTTGATGGAGCATCTCACGTCGCAGGTATCGCGCCGGCGGTTTGAGCAACTCGGCTTCAGTTGGGAGGCAAACGGCGAATGAGCACCCCGGCGCCATCCGGTTTTCGTGTCGCCTCCGACAAGCCGTTTCTCATTGGCCTCTGTGTGCTGGGAGGCAGCTATCTACTGATCATCGCCGCGATGGTGTTGGCCGACTTGGTGTTCCTGAATTACAACGATCAACCGGTGCTGGGTCCGGAGATGGTGCAGCAGGGCCGGTACTCCGGCGGCGAGGTCGCCGTCACGCTCGAGCCGAGTCGGGACTATTTTTTTCGCAAAGGCAAAAACGACGCCGGCCTTCAGGTTGGCGAACAGCGAATTGCTAGCGACGGCCTGTTCCGAACGGCGGGCGGCCAGGCCGTCCTCGTGCCGCACGCGAACGACAAACCGGTCACAGCATCGTTGCGACCGGAGGCGCGTGTGACGCAGATCACCGTGTCGAACCGTGTTGCCACCGTGACAACGGACGTGGCGCACGGATTGTTGTGGGGCGAGTTCATTCGCGTGAGCCGCACGGGCAAACCGGCGTGGGACGGAGTCCGCGAAATCACCGACACGACGACGAACCAGCTTTCGTTTGCTGTGGGGCCTCCCTCACGCCAGCAGGCCGTTGTTACAGCACCGACGGCGGAGCTTTCGCTCTCCAAGCCCAACCCGCTCGTGCAGGCGTTGCGGAGCCGCGACATCCGTTTTTCCATCAAGCTGAGCCTCGTCAGCTGCACCCTCACCACGTTGTTGTCGCTGTGGGTGGCGGTGCCCATCGGATACATGATGAGCCGGTTCGAATTTCGCGGCAAGCCGATCATCGACACGCTGCTCGACATCCCGATCGTGCTGCCGCCGCTGGTCGTTGGGCTGAGTTTGCTCATCCTGTTTCGCTATATGCCGGAGTGGCTCAGCGACACCGTCGTGTACAAATGGCCGGCGGTGGTGCTGGCACAGTTCATGGTGGCGTGCGCATTTGCCGTGCGAACGATGCGCGTGACGTTTGACCAGATCCCGCAGCGCTTCGAGCAGGTCGCCCTCACGCTGGGCTGCAACCGGCGGCGGGCGTTCTGGCGGGTGATCATGCCGCAGGCCAAGGGAGGCCTGTTGGCGGCCGGCACGCTGGCGTGGGCGCGAGCGCTGGGCGAGTTCGGGCCGATCCTCGTCTTCGCCGGGGCCACGCGGCAAAAAACCGAGGTACTGCCGACGAGTGCCTTTCTTGAACTGCAGGCCGGCAGAACCGAGGGCATGCTGGCAGTATCGCTCATCATGATTGCTGCCGCGGTGGTGGTGTTCATCATCGCTCGAACGCTGGGCATGAAACGAATTTTCGCATGATCGCCCTCGAAAACATCGCACTGCGTCAGGGCTCTTTTGAACTGCGCGACATCAGCCTCGAACTGGCCGGCGGCGAGTACGGCGTGCTCATGGGCGGAAGCGGCTGCGGCAAGACCACATTGCTCGAGGCGGTTTGCGGTCTCCGCAAAATCAGTGGCGGACGAATCATCCTCGGCGAACGCGACGTCACCCTACTGCCGCCCGCCGAGCGCGGGGTCGGTTACGTGCCACAGGATAGGGCGCTGTTCCCGACGCTGCCGGTGCGCGAGCAATTAGCCTTCGCGCTGGTGCTGCGAGAGCTTGGCCAAGCGGACATCTCGAGTCGCGTAGACGAGTTGGCGGAACTGCTCGGGCTGACCGCGCTGCTCGACCGCATGCCGGGCAAGCTCAGCGGCGGCGAGGCGCAGCGGGTTGCGCTTGGCCGCGCACTGGCGCACCGGCCATCGGTGCTGTGTCTCGACGAGCCGTTGGCAGCGCTCGACGAAGAATTGCATGATGAGATGTGCCGACTGCTCGAACGTGTGCACCGCGAGACCGGCGTGACGATCCTGCACATCACCCACAGCCCAAGCGAGGCCAAGCGCCTGGCTGGTTGCCATTTCCGCCTGGCCAATGGCAAAGTGCAGCGCGATGAGTGATCCAAGCGACCTGCCAGAACTGACCGACGCTGAGCGCGAGGTTTATTCGTGGCAAACGACGGTCAAGGGCTTCGGCGAGGAGGGGCAGCGCAAACTGAAGGCTGCCAGCGTACTAATCAGTCGCATTGGCGGATTGGGCGGGTTGGTCGCCTATGAACTGGCGGCGGCGGGCATTGGCCGGTTGATTCTCGCCCACGGCGGCACGCTCAATCCAAGCGACCTGAACCGGCAACTGCTCATGCGGCACAACGCGCTTGGCCAAGCGCGAATCGACATCGCCGTCGAGTCGCTCACTGCGCTGAACCCGAGGCTCAAGATTGTCGCCGTGCCGGAGAACGTCAGTGAGACCAACGCCTCGGAACTGGTCGGCCAAGCGGACGTGGTGGTGGACTGCGCGCCATTGTTCGAGGAACGCTTCGCGATGAACAATGCCTGTGTGCGCCTGGCCAAGCCGATGGTTGAATGCGCGATGTACGAGACGGAAGCGCATATCACCAGCTTCGCGCCGGGCAAGACCGGCTGCCTGCGCTGCCTGTACCCGGAGCAGCCGGATGACTGGAAGCGTCGTTTCCCGGTGATCGGTGCCGTGTCGGGCACGGTTGGCTGCCTCGGCGCGATGGAGGCGATCAAGCTCATCGCCGAGTTGGGCGAACCGCTTTACGGCAGATTGCTGACGATGGATCTGCGATACATGCGTTTTCAGCAAGTCAAAATCAAGCGCGATCCGGACTGTGCGGTTTGCGCCCGTAACAACTGAAGATTCAGTTGTAATCCAATCCGCGCAGGTCTACTTTCCTTGGTCTACAGCCGCATGAAAAGGGAAAGGATCACGTCCGAGAACCGTGGCTTCACGTTGATCGAACTATTGGTGGTGATTGCCATCATTGCGATCCTCGCCGGGCTGCTACTGCCGGCCCTTGCAAAAGCCAAGTCCAAGGGACAAGCAGCACGTTGCATGTCGAACATGCGCAATTGGAGCATGGCAACGGCGATGTATCTGGATGACTACGACGATTTTCTGCCGCTCTTTGGCGATTCGTCCACCGATTACTGGAAATCATTTTGGCA
>DASCOW010000294.1:0-3770 GCA_036012205.1 Verrucomicrobiota bacterium | reverse complement strand
CCGTGTAGCCCTGCTTGTTGACTGCGTCCACGTCCACGCCGCCCTCAAGATGCTTCCTGATGGCCTCCAGGTCACCCACCTCTGCGGCCGCGAAAATATTCTCGGCAGCCGCCAATTCCTTGGCCGCCTTGCCTCCCTTGGCTCGAAGTAATTCGATGACTTCAGTGCGCTTCTTCGTGACGGCGTAGTCGAGAGGTGTCTTGTTTTTCTCGTCCTTGGCATTGATCGGTGCGCCCTTCTCCAGCAGCAGCGCCGTCGTGGCCTTGTGGCCATTCCTTGCCGCATAATGCAGCGCCGTTTTTTGGTACTTGTCGGCGAAGGTGACGTCGGCCTCGGCCTCGAGCAACAGGCCGACTGCGTCCAGTTGCCCCGCGCTCGCCGCAAAGTGCAGAGCCGTCTGCTTGTGCTTGTTCAAGCTGTTCACGTCGACGCCGGCCTCGAGATGTTTTTTGAGAGCTTCGCTCGAGCCGATCTTCGCGGCTACGTAAATCGACTTCGCTGCCGCCTCGTCGCTCTTGCTCGTCACGCCGGCGGCGCGGAGGTAGTTGGCCAGTTCCCGCTTGGCCTCACCGGTGGCGAGGTCGAGCGCGGTGCGCCCTTTTTTATCCTTGGCCGCTAGGTCGGCCTTGGCCTCGACCAACTGCTTGGCCAAGGCGAGTCGATTGTACTGGGCCGCGTAGTGCAGCGGCGTCTTTTTGCTGTTGCTTCGCAGGTTGATGTCCGCGCTGTTGGCTAGGGCGAACTCCGCCACAACCGCCTGGTCGCTCCGGATTGCGACATGCAAAATCGAGTAGCCGTCTTTGTTTTGGTCATTGATGTTGTTGCCCTTGGCGAGGAAGCCCTTGATCGCCTCGACATCCCCCTTTGCGGCGGCCTGCCAGATGTCGGCAGGCGGCTTGTCCTCCGGTATTTCCTGTGCTTGGGCAGTAGCTGCGAAACTGGCCACGGCAAGCGCCACAGCGACCAACGTACTGTGAATAGTCCTCATCATTTGCAGGAAAACTAGGCGAACTGGACGGTTTGTGACAGGGAAAAATGGACTCATACCACCGTCAGCAGCACACAGAATACCAACGGAAAAAACGGCTGATTTTGGCAGTTTCGGCGGCAAAACCGGAGCCAAGCGCGTGACCTCAGCGCACTTGAGTGGCACTCACTCTGTCGCTGCGCTTGGCCAAGGCCAGTCGCCTTCCTCGAATTGGATGGGTTTGCGTTTGCCCTCCCCGAACAGGTACCCGCCGCCGTCGTTGGTTTCGTTGTAGCCGATCGAGTACAGCGTGAACGTCCCGTCAACGTTTAGCCGGTATACCAGCCCATTGTCACTGAACCAATCGCCCGGCACGGCGGTCAACCACTCCGGCGACAGAGCGTCGAGGCTCACCGGGTAGCTGTCTTTGGCCAAGCGATGACTCTCCAGCGCCGTGACGATTAACGCTTGGTCGATCGCCGCCTGGTTGGCTGACACTTTAATCCCCATTCTATCGTATGCCGGCAGCAAAATCCCCGCAATGAAATGGTACGGAGTGAAGCCTTCTTTTAGTATCCTCACTTCTTCTTCCAGTGTTTTAAATTGTTGGGCCACCAACCGACGGTTTTCCAGATCGATCCCCATCAGGACGTTCTCGGTGATAATTCGATTGATGTGAAATTGGTTTTGGTAAACCAAACAGTCTGGCAAACTAATGCCCAGTAGGCTTGACCCGCTAGTGATCATGTCCAGTTCGCGGGCCATGTCGACTTCGCTGACTCGCATTCGATTCATCCAATAATTGATCATATTTCGCTCGCCACGGAAGGAGAGCGCCATCCCCCGCAATAGTTCGATCGGTTGCAACGCGTCGCGTAGCTTGGTCAAATGCGATGCTGTCCACTTACGATCGACCACCCCCTCCCAGAACGGTTGGACGCCAATCTGAAGAATAGCCGAACGCACTAATTGCGAGATGATCAGTGGCTCGGTGGCAAGGCTCTCGGCCAAAAGAATCGTCGTGAGCGTATCGAGTAATGCCCCCTCTATGTCGTCCTTGGTCAGGCGCGCCGAAGCTCGCAGCGAAAACAGAACAGCCACTTGCCTTTGTACCGCCAAGTGCGGGAGCAATGCGGCAAAAGAATCCTCGTAACGAATGTCGAAGCGGCTGTGCGGTCGGCGCACATCGTTGGCCAGCTTGGCCATGTCGGCGGCGTACGACTCCAGCGCGACCAGCACGGTGTCCACCGGAGTAGCACCCTTGGCCGGAGGATTGTCCAACTGGAGAAATTCACTCTCCCAAGCCGCGAAATCCCTGCGGTGGCCATGTCGCCAACCGAAGGAGTTCTGCGGCGATCGTTTAAGCCCGAACCGATCCTTTGCCGTGTCAAAGGTAGCTTGGTCGCCGGGTTTGCCGTTCGAATCAACATTGAACAAAGGCTCGAACAGCGCCGACTTGGCGAAGTTTTGTTCGTTCGGCACCCCTGCCGGCACGACGCTGGCAAGATCGAACTTTTCGCCCTTCGCCTCCCACTCGGCCTTCCATGTCTCCCACTTCGTGCGGCCCCGCCAGTTTTCAAACTGCCAGGCGGCCGTGATCACCACGACGACCGAAAAAAACGCGATGAAGAAGCGCTTCAAAATTCGCGCACTGAACAGCCACCGGAAGAATCGCGCAAATGTCGGCATGGCAAAAAATGGTAACGGCCACCATACGACCCGGCACGACAAAAAAATCACACGATGCCGTAAAAGGATAAGCTCGCGTGCCTGACAAGTGTTTAATGATTCGCCTTCGCGCCAAGCCAGATGGCGGCGTTTTCAAGAATCTTGAGGACGGGTCCAACTTTGTAGACAGCGTACTGCTGATCTCCCGGGCGGAAATAAAACACCGTTCCTTGGCCAAGCTTCCAGAGCGCACCGGCACGAAAGTACTCGCCGCCTTTCCACGTTTCGTCCAGAATGACTTCGTCCGGGGTGGGCACATGGAACGGTTCATCGTACATCTCCGTTTTCGGGATGGTGAATGTTGAAGGCACGCCCTGAGTGATCGGGTGTTTCTTGTTGATGATGCGAACCTGACTTGGCTGGGCCGGTGTGCAGCAGCGGGGGAACACGCAGTTCGGTCGCTCGACAAGCAACTGGATCTGGCCGTCGTCACCCCGATGGAATTCGTGCATCTGATGCGGCCGAGCATCCGCCTTTGGCATGTGCCATCCGAGTTCGCCCTTGTACCGTACATCTACCTGGGCACGCAGTTTCTCCGGCAACTGGGCCAGTGCATCCTCCGCGGCCACCTCCTGCATCGCCATCATGAATGGCACCGACCAATGCGCCGAGTGAAGCACGACGAAATCCAGTTTGCCGGCCTTGACGAGGTCGACGATCTCCTGCGACTTGGCTTCACTGATGTCGCGATGCCGCACATGCCCCCAGTAAATCAGTACGTCCGCCTCGTTGAGCGCCTTGGTGGACAGCCCCTGTTCCGGTTGATTGATGTTCGCTGAGGTCACATTCAGCCTCGGATTTCTCTTCAGGTAATCGGCGATGTGGTTGCCCGGGAAATTCGGGTATACCTTCTTTGATACGGGTTGCTGTTCATCCCAAACCAGCACATTGATCCTGCCGTCCGCGCTAGCTGCGGCCGTCGACAAACCAATCGCAGCCACAGTCACAATGGACCGCTTCGACAGAATGGAAAAAAGAGAGTTCATGCGCAGCAGGGTGGACATCCAGCCTGGCCAAGCCAAGCGCAAAGCATCTGGTTTATCCGAAAAGCAAAAGGTCAGGGCACCCTGTTAAG
>DASCOW010000293.1:0-7541 GCA_036012205.1 Verrucomicrobiota bacterium | reverse complement strand
CTTCACAGCTTTCCGCTTGGGAGTTGCCTTTTCCTTGGCTGCCTTCTTCTTCACAGCTTTCCGCTTGGGAGCTGCCTTTTTCTTCGTAGCCTTTTTCTTGGCTTTCTTTTTTGCGGCCATTGTTCGATGTCACCTCCTCATTTTTTGGATTTATCCCACAAGCAAATGTGGATCCAACAGGGTTAAAGAAGCGCTCTTAACAAAGAGCCAACTTCTTGGGACAGTTACTCTAGAGTCGTTTTTTTTTTTTGCAATAGAAAAAAACAAAAAAAATGATTTTTTTTTAGGGGGTTTTGAGTCGAAAAAACACTCCTTAAAACCGGTTTGTTTTCTATCGTCTCGGCCAGTTGAGATGACGATGAAGGAATTCGAATGTGCCTTTGCCGTTGATGGTGTGGGGCCCGTCAAACCACTCGATCTCGCAACGCCCCTGCAACTTAAGTTTTCCTTGATAGAGATTTCTAACCTTCGCAAATTCCCATCCGACTGTTTCGTCAGACGCGACTCCGTCGTGATGACCGCGCTCGACCATGAACGGTCGCGGCGCGATGAGTCCGGCCATCTCCGCGTAGTTGAAAGTGCCGCCCAAATCCCACTCAAAAATCTCGTACTCGCCGGTGTTTACATAACTGTGCGGATTGCGCGTCGAGGCGTTCTTGTCCACCCACTCGTTGAAGTCCGCCGAGCAGATCGATAGGCAGTAATCGGTCACCACCGGCGGCACGCGCATCGCGGTTTTTCCACCGTAGCTCAGCCCGTAAAAAGCGATCCGTTTTTCATCAACAAAAGGCAGCGTCTTGAGCCAGTTCACGATCTGCTGATGCTGCGGTATTACCACTGAAAACAGGGACTTTTTGAGTGGATTGGCTTTGCGCTGGAGGGTCCGAAAACGGTCCCGGAAAATGTACAGATTTTGCGGCGAAAAGGTGATGAACCCGCGTTCCGCCAGCTTGGCCGCGAAGTCATGATAGGCGTAATGATCCCCCTTGATGATGTCCTGCGGTCGACCCTCCAAACCGTGCTGACAGACCACCACGGGGCGTTGTTCGTTCTCCGTCAAGTCACGCGGCAATATCAAAATCCCGTATGCGATCACGTCCGGAAAAACATCGAGCACCACCTCATGGCCCACCCACTTTTCCGACTCGTAACCTTTTCGGCTGCGCGCGTTGAATGGCAGCACCTCGTTGTTGAACCGACCGATCGCATCCTCATAAAACTGTCGGCGATATTTCTCGTTACTCGCCTCAAACTTGGCGAGCGATGAGGTGTCCGGCTTGTAAAATTGCTTGCGCACGTACGGGCTCTCACGCAGTAGCCATTGCGTGTGCCGATCCAGTTTGTGCAACTGTTCTGCGTGGCGCTTAACCGCACTGAAGCCGGTTCGCCGGTCGGGGATATCCGCAACTCCCACTTGACCGAGCGCGGCTCCAGGCTTGAGCGCGTCCAGAAATTGGCTAAGCGCCCGACCCGCGAGTGGCTCGTCTGCGGCGACCAACTCGATGACCGGTTTCGGCTTCAAATCCTCGATCATTTTCCGTGCGCGCACCACCTCGGCGCGCACCGATTCAAGTACCGGTGACACCACACGTGCCGGAGCGCCGCGACCGCCGGGGATGGTCGCTTCCGGGCCGCGTGCAGCGTCTACGATCAACGTGCGCGGCGCGATCAGTGTTGCCAACTCGGCATCACCGAACTGCTTGAGCAGGCCAAACAGGTTGCGATCGATCGGTTCCTGCCAGATGTTTTGCCGTGAGTCGAAGTATCCGCTCACGCAGGCAGCATCGATTCTCGTGTCCACCGCAGCAGCATAGAGGGCGATAAGCCCCCCCTCACCCCAGCCAACGATACCGATCGGTGTGTCTTTCCAATGCCTTGAGTACCAGTCAACTACAGCCAAGGATTGCTGCACCTCGTAGCCGATAAGGTGCCGCCCCATTTCGAAGGCAGAGCGGTACAGAAACTCGCGGTTTGAGAGCTTGGACATTTTCTCGGCGCGGTTGATCAACAGCGGCACGACCACTCGGCAGCCGCTTTCAGCCAAGCGCCGCGCGTACTGTAGCTTGGGCGGCAAACCTCCCGCCAAACCGGTGATTTGCTCCGGCAACTGACCGGAATCAGGCAAAGCGACCACGTTGGCCACAGCATCCCTAACACTCGGCTCAAGCAGCAGGCCAGTGGCGGTCACGTCGCCAAACGCCGGCCAACCGACCGCGCGGATGGAGATGCGATCCGTCTGGCCGACCAGCGCCTGCTCAGCCGTGCTACTCACAAGCGCCAACCCTTCAAACGCATTGCGCTCGTCTCTCAACCCGATGATGTGGGCCAAGCGCCTGCGGTTAGGCTCGATGGATTTGGCGTAGGCGGCGTGGGAACTGAGGTCACGGTTCCAGTATCGGTCGCGCCGAGCGATGGAGGCTTCCAATTCGCGCAGCAGAAACCGGTCGACACCGGCGACCAGTTGCGAGGCGATGTCGCCCTCAAGCGTCAGCGGCTTGGCGTCGAGCACCGGCTGCGCTTGGGCGACCTGGAGCGGAAGAAGTCCCGCAACAATGAGAGCGACGGTTTTTGTGTGAATGGTCTTCATGGCTTGAGCGCTTGGGCAAGCTTAAGCCAAGAGGCCAGACGCTCAAGCCAAGAAAAGCAGCATGACGAGATTGACGTACAGCGCTGCCAACAGGTCGTCAATCGTTACCCCCCAGCCGCCGGGGAGAGTCTGGCTTGGCCCGACTGGCCACGGCTTGGCGATGTCGAACAACCGGAACAACAACACGATGAGCAACGACCAGTGCCAGGTTGTTTCGCTGAAAAAAGAACGCCACTCCGGCATCGCGCCGTTGGCGAAGTACAGCGACGACACCCATCCGCAGAAGCAAAGCGGCACGGCGACGATCTCGTCGATGACCACCGAGCCGGGATCGCGCTGCCCGAGGATCGACTCCGCGCGTCCGCAAAACCAAACCGACGCCACACTGAGCACCAGCAGCGATCCGATGAAAAAGGAAAAGCTCCCCGGCAACAGCAGCAGGATGAACAGCGGCACACCCGGCAGCGTGCCGACGGTACCCGGCGCAACAGGCGAGCGGCCGGTTCCAAGCCCTTGCGCGATGAGAAGAACGAGCCGGTCCACGGGTTAGCAGTCGTTGAGGTACACTTCTCGGTTTTTCCAGAGGTAAAGAAATCCGGAGAGGGCCGTCAACGCGACGGCCACCCACATGGAAATCTCCGCCACCCACCAGGCCCAGGCGTGGTCAGCGATCTTAAAGCCAAACAATTTTTGACCCGCGATGCCCCAGTCGGCGTAGCTGTGCGTAACCAGCATCGCGATGGCCGTCGTGATCTGCGAGATGGTTTTGTTTTTGCCCTGCCGTTCCGCCGCCAGCACGATGTTTTTGCTGGCGGCCAGCAACCGCAGACCAGTGATGGCCAACTCGCGCGCCACGATCACGATCACCATCCACGCCGGCATCCAGCCGAGCTCGATGAAGGCGATGAACGCCGAGCAGATCAGCACCTTGTCGGCGAGTGGATCCATCAACTTCCCAAAATCCGTCACGAGGTTGTGCCGCCGAGCGATGAGGCCGTCGAAAAGATCGGTCAAACTTGCGGCAATAAAAAACACCAGCGCAACCGTGATGTGAAACGGGAACACAATAAACATCGCAACCAGAAAGAAGATGGTCAGGATCAGTCGGCTGACGGTGAGTTTGTTCGGGAAATTCATCTGTCGTCGCTTGGCCAAGCTGGGCTAAATAGGCTCGGCAATCAAATCGTAATCGCTGTGACCAGTTATTCGCACGTCGGCGAACTGGCCAAACGGCAACTCGCCACGCACCAACACTCGCCCGTCGATGTCCGGTGCGTCGGCCTCGCCACGCGCAATCAGGCACGGGCCAAGGTCGGCTGAGCCGTCGCCTTCACCCGAGCGGATGTGGCCGTGCTCCCATGAACTCATCTGCTCCTGCTGGAATTCCCCGGTGTCGGACTGTTTCTCGACAAGCACACGCTTGGTCTGGCCGAGTTGATCCGCCCCCAGCTCGCGGCTGATCTGGAGCTGAGCCTCCATCGCCCGCTTGCGGCGACTCTCCTTTTGCCCGTCGCTCAACTGGCTCGCCATCGCACCGGCCTTGGTGCCATCTTCCTTCGAATACGCAAATATCCCCAGCCGCTCAAAACGCACCTCCCGCATGAACTCCAGCAGCGTCTCGAAATATTCCTCCGTCTCACCGGGGAAACCAACAATGAACGTCGTCCGCAACGCGATGCCGGGAACACCTTCGCGGATACGCCCGATCAGGTCACGGATGTATTGTCCGCCGGTTTCGCGCCGCATCCGCTCGAGCATCGCGTCGTGGATGTGCTGCAACGGCATGTCCACGTACTTGACCACCTTGTCGCACTCGGCGATGGCGGAGATGATTTCGTCCGTCCAATGCGCCGGGTGAGTGTAAAGAACGCGAATCCAGAATTCACCGGCGATTCCATTCAACTCGCGGATAAGGCTCGCCAGCGTCGAAGCATCCTCCGGCAACCGACTGGTTGCTTCGTTGAACCGGGCCGGCGACGAGATGTTCGAGCGATGGCCGGGCCGCAGATCGAGACCATAGTAGGTCGAGTCCTGCGAAATCAGGTTCAGCTCCTTCACGCCGTCTGCGACGAGCTGCCGCGCCTCCCGCACGATGTCCGCTTGGCTGCGGCTGCGGTGCGAGCCGCGCATACGCGGAATGATGCAGAAACTGCACGGATGATTGCAGCCCTCGGCAATTTTCACGTACGCGAAATGATCCGGCGTCAACCGCAACCGAGGCGTCTCGAATACCGGGATGTAGTCGGGCCGCGAGTGGATGTCGATCAACGGCGCGCCCGGCGGCGAGGCGGCGGCTTCAGCTTCGTCGCCGTCCGGTTTTTCCTCCGACTGGCCAAGTCGCGAGCCGCGATTTCCCACCGCCTGCCGGACGATGTCGCCAACCTGCTCGACCTGGTCGATGCCCATGAAGGCATCCACCTCCGGCATCAGCTTGGGCAGCTCCTTGCGATAGCGTTGTGACAGGCAACCGGACACGATCAACGCCTGACCTCTGTTCGCGTGCTTCCGAAACTCCGTCGACTCCAGGATCGTATCGACGCTCTCCTCCTGCGCAGCGTCGATGAACGAGCAAGTGTTGACGATCAGTGCGTCGGCTACGGCATTGTCGTTGGTGATCTCATAGCCCTCCTTCAGCAGCGCACCCATCATCACCTCGGCATCGACGAGATTCTTGGCGCACCCAAGCGAGATCATCCCCACCTTCAGCGGTGGTTGTTGTTGTTCGGTGTCACGACTCACGCGGCGCCCAAGCTACGGTCAACCCACACCCAACTCAACCCCGCTCGCCATTGGACGCGAGGCGGTCGCGGAAAAAACCGAACAGTAGCTCGTAAGCAGTTGCGGGATCGGTGCGGGCACGGATGTACTCCCGGATGTCGCCGTCGAGCCGATTCCCGTCGACGAACCACTTCACCTGCTCGGTGAACTCATCGACCGACTTGGCCAAGCGGCCGTTGCGGCCATTCTCGATGATCTCGTTGTAGCCGGAGATGTCGAACGCCACCACCGGCACGCCGAGGCTGTTGGCCTCACGCGGCGTGTAGGCGTACGTCTCGCCCCACTGGCTGGTGCTGACGAACAAATCCGCAGCCGCGCACGCCGTCGACATGGCCATGCGATCGACATGGCCATGCGCGTGGACGTTTTCGTGCCGCGACGCTGTTTTCGAAACCAAGCCGCTCAACTCGCCCTCGCCGCAGATGTGCCACGCAACCCTGACGCCGTGCGTTTCGTTCACACGCTCGACCACCTCCAGCAGTTGCGCGACACCCTTTTGCCCGGTCAACCGGCCGGCCCAGAGAATGTTGAATTTGGCGTCGTTCACCGCGAACGGTGGCTTGACTTGCCCGGCCTGTTCCGCGTAGCCGACAGAGTCGAACGGGTTCGGGATTTGCACCACTGGATGCTCTGGGAACTGCCGCTCGATCGCCGCAGTGTCGCCGTCCGAGATGGTGTGAAATCCCGCCACGCCCCCGGCCAAGCGCGTGTACAGCGGCGAGGCGTAGAGCAGATTGTGCAGCCGACTGTGCAGCGTACTCGCACCGATATACCGATGCGGACAATGGCAACCGAACACCACCGGCGGCACATTGCGGTAGCCCACTCGCATGCGAAACAAAAACGCCTCGGTGATCTCGTTGCGGCTGTAGACCAGATCGTATTGGCCAAGCACCTCGCGCAATCCGGCAAACGTGGCGCACTGCACGTACCGCGCCTGGCCAAGCCGGCGCTCGATCATCTCGCGTGGTTCGCGAAAGATGGTGGCACGGTCAAATCGGCGAAAAAAATAGAGCGAATGCAGCCGGCCGTAGCGCAGGTTGAACGCCTCATCCATCGTCACGCAATCGGCCTGCACACCGGGCAACGACGCGAAATATGCCGCGGTCTGGATGCTGAAATGCTCCATCCCGCCCGCCGTCTCAAGCTGCACAGTGTTGAAAATCGCGATCCGCATTAACGCTTGCTTGCTCCCACACGCCCAGCGTCCACAGCCAAACTGCCGGTGGCAATCGCATTTTTCAGAATTGCCGGGCGCCTCTGCTTCCCTTTTCATTCGGGCCACGTGAAAATTGTCATCCTCGACGCTTACACCGCCAATCCCGGCGACCTCGACTGGGACGGATTTGCTGCGCTTGGCCAACTGGAAACGCACGACCGCACTCCCGCCGATCTCGTGGCCAAGCGCGCCGCCGATGCCGAGATTGTACTCACAAACAAAACCGTCCTGAACGCCGAGACGATCGGGCGCCTGACCAAGCTGCACTACATCGGCGTGCTGGCCACCGGCTACAACGTCGTCGACCTCGCCGCCGCCGGGGCGCGCGACGTGCCAGTGACAAACATTCCGGCCTACTCGACGCCGGCGGTGGCGCAAATGGTTTTTGCGCATGTCCTGCACCTCACGCAGCACGTCGCATCGCACGCGGAAAACGTCCGAGCCGGTGACTGGGCGAGTTGCCCCGACTTTTGTTTTTGGAACCAGCCGCTGACCGAGTTGAGCGGCCGGACGTTTGGGATCATTGGCTTGGGCCAAATCGGCTGCGAAGCCGCTGCCATCGCCCGCGCGTTTGGCATGCGCGTGATCGCGCACAACCACCGCCCGCCGCACGATGTGCCCGACGGCATCGAGATGGTTGGACTTGATGAACTTTTCGCCGGGTGCGACGTGCTAAGTCTGCATTGTCCGCTCACCAAAAAAAACCATCACTTGATCAACACCCAGCGTTTGACTCAAATGAAGCCAAGCGCATTGCTCATCAACACCGCTCGCGGCCCGCTCGTCGATACGGTCGCCCTCGCCAAGGCGTTGCACGGGGGTGAGATCGGCGGTGCCGGATTGGACGTGATGGAGACCGAACCGCCGCCCGCCGATCATCCTCTGTATTCTGCGCCGAACTGCCACATCACCCCACACATCGGCTGGGCCACCCAAGCCGCCCGTCGCCGACTGATC
>DASCOW010000292.1:0-6284 GCA_036012205.1 Verrucomicrobiota bacterium | reverse complement strand
CCATCCGGGAAACGCACCACGCTGCCTCTGAAAAGACCCAATCCAGCGGAGCGGCTGTCGAACTCCTCGCTCCGCTCAAACATCGCCTGATAGCCAACGCAGATACCGAGGAACGGCCGGCCGGTTTTGACGTACTCCCGCGACGCCTCGAGCAACTCCTGCCGCTGCATGGCATTGACGCAGTCATCGAACGCACCAACGCCGGGCAGCACCACCGCCGCTGCCTCATTCATCCCGTCGGGCGATTGCACCAGACGCACATCACCGCCGACGAATCGCAGTGCTTTCTCCACGCTACGTAGGTTACCGGCGCCGTAATCCAGCAGAGCAATCATCGAACGCGCCTGAGCCAACCTTTCGGGTGATGCGTGATCAGGAAACGCTCGCAGCGCTCGTGGTCGATCTCGAACTCGGGATGACTGGCCAGATATTTTTCGAGTGCTGGCAGCGGTCCGGGGCGCCCTTTGCGGAACATGAACAGCTCGTCGATGATGCCGTCCTGCACGAGGCAGTAGCTGCCAACCGAGGTCATCGGCGCGTAGATTTCCAGTTCCTTCGCGACGTGCGCCTCGGAGTGGTCGCTGTCGAGGATCACCAACACCGGCCCGGTCGCCGCCTCGGCCATCGCGCGAATCTGCCCAGCGATTTCCTCCGACACCGAGCTGCCAACTAGGTATGTCACCCGCGGGTGCGAAAGGTCATGCAGCTTCTCAATGTCCACCGAGACAACCTTGCCGTCCGTACCCATAAGGTCGAACAATTGCGCATAAAAGTACGCTGAGCCGCCACGGTTCGTGCCACACTCAATGATGAGCGACGGCTTCACGTCGTGGATCGTCTCCTGCGCGATCCATAGGTCAAACGTGTTTTGCCAAATCGGCTTGCCGAGCCAGTTGCTCTTGCCGAAGTTGTTTGTCTTGGTAACGAGTTGGTGAAAAAATACCTTCTCCACGGCGCGCGCGAACAACGCGTTGTAGATGGAAATCACCAGGCTGCGAAGGCGCATGTACATATCCATTAAAACAGGGGGACAACCGCTCCCGCCGGGCGCGAACCGTATGGCCGAAGCCACGCAGTGGCAATCCCCGTTTGCTGGGGCCCGCCCTTAGACTGAGCCGTGAAGAATCCCATTATCCAATCGCTCCGCTGCTGGCGCGAATGGCGTCGCCAGCAAAAGCTGCACGGCAGGTTCCCCTTCGCCGATGCCCGAATGCAGGCCAATCGTGTGATTTGCCCGGCCCGACTCCATGCAATCTCAGCGGCGCGGTGCTTGGCCAAGGAAGCCGAAATCACACCGGCCAGTGGATCTTGGCAGGTGTGTTTGCACGACAGCGGATTGAGTTTTTTTTGGCCCAGCAAGCCGGATCAAAACTTGCACTTCGTGATCGAGCAGGAATTTTCTGCCGCCAATCCGCACCACTACACCACCGCCCCCATCCGGCTCTCGCCCGAAAGCACCGTGGTTGACGTCGGCGCGTGCGAGGGACTGTTTGCGTTTCGCGCGCTCGCAGGTGGCTTGGCCAGGCGCGTGATCTGTTTCGAGCCAAGCGAGCGCATGGCTGCCCTGCTCCAGCAAGGCGCCGAGGCCAACAGCTTGGCTGACGGCATCACCATCGAGCGCAGCGGCGTCGGCAACCTAACCGGCCAGGCGCGAATGGTCGCCGGCGACAACCCCGACGCCGGCTATCTCGAGTACCTGCCAAGCGGTGAGTCGCATGCCGACGCCGTGCCAGTCACGAGCATCGACGACTACTGCCGCAGCCGCCAACTGGTACTTGGCCAGGGTGACTTGATCAAGGCCGACGCTGAGGGTGCCGACCTCGACGTCCTGCTCGGTGCCGAGGAGCAGATCCGCAACGGCGCACCGCAACTCGCCATCACCACATACCACGTCGACGACCACGCCGAACAGATGATCGCATGGCTGCGCAGGATTCAGCCGGACTACTCGCTGCGGCTCAAGGGGTTTTCATTTTGGACCGCCAAACCGCGCCCCGTGCTGCTGCAAGCCTCGACACTCCGATGACCAACTCGCCTCCACTCATCGTAGGCTTGGGAGAGGCGCTTTACGACCTGCTCCCAGCCGGCCCGGCACTCGGCGGCGCACCTCTCAACGCCGCCGTACAGGCGCACCAACTCGGCAACAACTCCGTGGTGGCCAGCCGCATCGGCCGCGATGCGCTTGGCCAGTCACTGCTCGACGACTTGGTCGACCGCGGCATGGACACTGTCTTCATTCAGAGCGACGACGACGCGGCAACCGGCACGGTCGCGATCACACTCCACGATGGTGAGCCAGAATACGACATCCACAGCGGCGTCGCTTGGGATCGCATCGCTTGGGACAAGTCGCTCTCCAGCTTGGCCAAGCGCTGTGATGCCGTCTGCTTCGGCACACTTGGTCAACGGCTCGAACCGGCACGCTCAACGATTCAGCAATTCGTCACCACAGCCAATCAGGCTGTGCGGTTGTTCGACGTCAATCTACGGCAGGACTATTTCTCTGCCGAACTGCTCGAGGCCGCCTGCAGGGCCGCCTCGATCGTCAAGATGAACGAGGCCGAACTAGCCATCATCGCCCCGCTGCTCGGCCTTGTCCAGAAGGAGGAAATCTGGCAAATGCTTGAGCATTTCGATCTGGATTTATTCGTGCTGACACGCGGTAAACTCGGGACAGCGCTATACTCGGCGAACTCAGTCACGCTTGGCCAGCCGGTTCGATTTGCTGCAGAACCGGAGGCGGATTCCGTCGGCGCGGGCGATGCCTGCAGCGCGGCGATCCTGCACGGTGCGACCCACCACTGGCCGCTACAGCAAACCGCCGACCTGGCCAACCGGCTCGGCGCCTTTGTTGCCTCCCGCAAGGGCGCCACGCCGGAGCTTCCCGCCGACCTGCAGCCGACCGGCGGAAAATGATTCCCGCTTTACACCGGGGCGGCCAGCAATCAGTCTCCCTGTCTCGCGCGGCAGATGCCGCGTGTTTCCACAATGAGCAAAGACAAAAAAGACGAAAAGGATTCAATGGGCAAACTTGAGGAGCTCTTCCTCAAGTCACGGACTATTTTACTGTACGGTGAGATTAACCAGAAGGTGGCGCGTGAGTTTTGCACCAAACTGCAGCTGCTCGCCTCGGAGTCGGACGATGACATCACTGTGTTTATCAACTCACCCGGCGGCCACGTGGAGTCGGGCGACAGCATCCACGATATGATCAAATTCGTGAAGCCGCGCGTGAAAATCGTCGGCACCGGTTGGGTCGCCAGCGCCGGCGCGCTCATCTACGCCGCCCCGCCGGTGGCGGATCGCTTCAGCCTGCCGAACACCCGCTATATGCTGCACCAACCCAGCGGCGGCGTCGGTGGTCAGGCGTCGGACATCAGCATCGAGGCAGAGCAGATCGTGAAGATGCGAGAACGGCTCAACCAGATTTTTGCCGACCAAACCGGCCAACCCATCGAGACGATTGCCAAGGACACCGACCGCAACTTCTGGATGACCCCGGAAGAGGCAAAAGAGTACGGTCTCGTCGGGAATATCATCCAGACGCAGACCGAACTGTAAGCGAGCCTTCCTCTTGCATCAGGATATCAACCACACAAAGCCGCCGATCATCGCGGCAACAGCAATCCATCCTGCTGTGAATCCCAGCCACGAGGTTCTCGACGGAGAGGGAAACTCAAAGTCGGTTCCGGCGAACCAGGTCTTGCGTTTCGAGGCTCGCACCCCCTCTGGCAATCGACACGACTCCGTGACCACTTCACCCGCTAGCACAGGCGTGCGGATGAGTTCGTGGAATCGCTCAATCTTCTCCTTATCCGTTCGCTTGGTCAGCAAACTGCCAATCACTCCGGCAAGCACGGCGGCAGATAAATAAACAACAATCTGCATCGGTTCACTCCACTCTGTTTTAGAGGTGAGCCACCAACCAATGAATCCAACGATCGTACTCGCCCAAGCTCCGGCGGCATTGAAACGTCGCCAAAACAAACCCATCCAAAAGCCCACCCCCAGCATGGGCGCAATCTTCAACCAAACCTTCAAACCCGACTCGACATTGGGCATCCAGTAGGCGACCAACACCCCAGCCACGACGATTATCAACGAGCAACAGCGACCGACCCAAAGCAGATGCCGTTCGCTGCATTTCCCGACATGCGGTTTGTAGAGATTTTGCGTGAACAACCCCGCTGCGGATATCATGAACGAGTCACATGAACTCATCACTCCAGCGAGCAACGATGCGATAAACAATCCAAGCAACCCTGGCATCACGCCCGGTAGGAACGTGTGCGCCATCATCCCGTAGATGCGGTCGGCCGTGTCGCCCCCAATCTCCCTGCCTTGTTGATTGAACCAAGCCAAAGCAGCAATACCAGTCACCGCCCAAGCAGCAGTGCAAATGCGTTTAATCAGATTGCCAACCACAAAACCAAATCGACCGTCCATCTCCGTGCGCCCAGCTGCACACACTCCCATGATAAACGGCTGTGCCACGATTCCAACCAGCGACAGCACCGCAAATGTGGCGATGAAAAACGCATTGATCTTGTCAGGAGCAACCAGCGACAGCAGTTGCGGATTGTCAATCGTCTCACGAACGCCAACCAAGCCTCCAACCGCGTTGAGGACGAACGGCAGAAGCAGAAACGAAAAAACCACAGTGAGGATGCCTTGAATATAATCCGTCAGAATGGCCGCCCCGAGACCTCCGGCGCAACCGTAGATCGTAAACATCAATGCAACAATCGGAATGGCAATATCGGCGTTAACCTTGCCATCGGTGCCTGCATCAATCAGCGCACCCGCTCCCTTGAGCATCAGTCCAATCTTAACCGCCAAACCGACAATTCCAACCAACGCAAACAGTACTGCCACACTTGGGCCGAAGCGTAGTCGGTAAACATCTGCTGTCGTCACCGCGCGCAATCGTCGGAAGATCGGTGCAATGAGCCAATAGAACGGAGTGTTGAACAACCACAGCCACTGAAACCAAATCCCGGATAATCCTTTTGAAAATGCACCGGAAGAAACCACTACAGCCTGGTCGGAAGCGGTGCCGGTGCCGAAGGCATGCATCATCATCATGCCTTTGCCGAACCGACGCGGCATGAAGAAATCCTCGTTACCTTTAAGCCGTCTGCCACACCAGACACCCAGCACCGTAATTCCGATCAGGTAAACAACAACCACCACCAATTCGACTGCTTCCACTCCCCACATGATCACCCGTGCCGTTTCCTTTTGGCCCTGTAGGCCTCAATGACAGCCGCATTGTCAGACTCGCCAAAACCAAGCGACTTGGCGTTTTCCAGCAACTGATCGTGCGCCTGGCTCAGTGGTGTCGATACGCCCGCCTCCTTGGCCAAGCGCAGAATGAGCCGCACATCCTTGAGATGTTGCGACAACCGTGCCTGCGGTGGATCGTAATCGGCCTTGGCCATTTTACAGCCCTTGACACGCATCGCATCCGAAACAGCCGGGGTATGCTTTAGGATGTCCAAGGCGTCAACGGGCTCAAAACCAAGCGACTCAGCAAAAACCAAACCTTCGGCTAAAGCGGCGCGGTTCAAGCCTAGGATAAGGTTGTGAATCAGCTTGAAACGGGAAGCTGCACCGACTGGCCCAACATGAAAACGTTTGTCGGCTATCGCTTCCAAAACCGGGTGGCAACGATCAATCATCTCGTCACTTCCACCCAAAAACAACGTTGCTTCGCCCTGCCTTGCCAGTTGGCTTGATCCGGCGACATTGGCCTCGAGATAATCCGCACCGCGTTTGACCAAGAGCTCAGCGAGTGCCTCCATCTCATCTGGCTCACCGGTGGTCGTATCGATGAAGCGGTGTCGTGGTTCGACGGCTTCAGCAAGTTCATCAATCACTTGAGATCCCACTCGGCTCGTTGGCAAGCTCAGTAAAACAAAGTCACATTTGGCCAGCACCAACCCGGGGTTGTCATGCATCGTTACTCCCTCCCGTTGGCCGGAAGAAACATCATAGCCCTCGACAACCCAACCTCGTCTAGCCAAGCGGCCAGCAATGGCCCCGCCCAAAAGGCCTACGCCAATAATTCCGGCTCGATTACCCATCACCGTGCCAGGTTATGATTAAAAACTTCGGTCACAGAAAAAAACTCCACCAAAGCACCTTCGGTTTCGAGTCAAAACCGCAGCACGATTTTACGGAACAGCGGGGGTGACAAGTTTGAAGAATCGGTTCAGGCCGGACTCGAAATCAATATCGACAGCAATAAAACCGTTCGACTCTGGCGTGAAATTGGACAATCG
>DASCOW010000291.1:0-1882 GCA_036012205.1 Verrucomicrobiota bacterium | reverse complement strand
CTGAGCCTGAAGGTGGAGCATTTTAAAATGTATTCTGTCCAGCAGGCGGTGGTTCATCTCGACACGATGTCGCGGATGGCCGGGGCGATGCAGGAACGGTATCGATTGAATCATGCTTCTGCGAGTCAGGGCTACGAGTTGAAGCACGACGATGGGCATGCCTCCCGTGCCCACGCCGAACCGGGGACGATTTGGAACGCCGAGGTGTTTCAGTGGCAAGGCTTCAACAAAGAAAGGGAGCACGATCATCAGGTCCAGTGGGATGGCATTGCCGTTGCTTACAGACAGTTGATGGACTCCTTTTCAGGTTTACATCGTCAACTTGAGGTTCTAAGGAGAGACGCCGATTTATCGCCCTTTCAGCATCCCTTCCTTGACAGCGGTGTGCTGGCATTGCGGGTGGATGAATTTAGCAAGCTGGAGGGTGTCGGTGACTTGGTGCGTCACGACGTGCAGAGTCGGTTGGAGCGCTTGGCCAAACTGCTTGATCCGTACTCACCTGGATCCCTTGCCTATGAATTAAACGTCAAAAAAACGGCAGGGGGCAAATTAACGCATGACCAAGCTGATGAATTGTACGGCCGTTTTTGGGAGAAGTGGAAGCAGTTTCATCTGGAAAAACAGTGGTTCGAACTCGAGGGGGTTTCGTCGTATTACCACTTGGCTCGTGTTGGAGGGCACGGCTCCCATGCTTCCTCTGGGGCGCATCATTAGCTTGAGGTTTGGTGCGCCTTTCGGTATGGCCAGCGCTGATTTGTGGAAAGCCAAGCGTTCAGACTTCGTTCACCCTTTGATCCCGCCGGGGATCAGCCCAACGCCATTCAGCGGCTGACCTCCGGATTGCAGGCCGGCGAGAAACACCAGACACTGCTTGGCGTGACCGGCTCCGGCAAGACGTTCACCGTGGCCAATGTCATTCGCAACATCAACCGGCCGTCGCTTATCATCTCGCACAACAAAACTCTCGCCGCACAACTGTACGCCGAGTTCAAGGGGTTCTTCCCGGAGAATGCCGTTGAGTATTTCGTCAGTTACTTCGACTACTACCAGCCGGAAGCGTACATTCCGCAGACCGACACTTTCATTGAGAAGGACTCAAGCATCAACGACGAGATCGAGCGGTTGCGCCTCTCGGCGATGAGTTCGCTCTTGGCCCGGCGCGACGTGATCGTCGTCGCCAGCGTTTCGTGCATTTACGGTGTCGGCGAAAAAAGCGACTTTGAGGACATGGTCATCCGGCTCGGCGTTGGCGAGGAGTTCGGGAGGCAACGTCTGCTGGCGCGCTTGGTTGAGATTCAGTACGAGCGCAATGACATCCAGTTCGAGCGCGGCCAATTCCGTGTGCGCGGCGACACGGTCGAGATTCGACCTGCTGAAACGGAGGAGGGGATTCGTGTCGAGTTTTTCGGCGACGAGATTGATCGCATCACGCAATTCAATCCGCTCACTGGTAACGCCCTCGAGCAATTACCCGGGGTTATTGTTTTTCCTGGCAAACAGTTCGTCACGCCGATGGAAAACATTAAACGTGCCGCGGTTACTATCCGTGACGAGCTTGGCCAGCGCGTGGCTGAGTTGGAGAAAAACGGCAAACTGCTCGAGGCCCAGCGAATCCGGATGCGCACCGAGTACGACCTCGAGATGATGCTAGAGATGGGATTTTGCTCCGGTATCGAGAATTACTCGCGCCACCTAAACGCCCGTCCTCCCGGCTCGCGGCCAAGCACGTTGATCGATTTCTTTCCGAAAGATTTTCTGTTGGTGATCGACGAGTCGCACGCCACCGTCCCGCAGATTGGGGGCATGTTTGCCGGCGACCGATCCCGCAAGTCGGTATTGGTCGAACACGGTTTCCGACTGCCAAGCGCACTGGATAATCGGC
>DASCOW010000290.1:0-11217 GCA_036012205.1 Verrucomicrobiota bacterium | reverse complement strand
TTTTTAACCTCACTGAAGTGCATAATTGCGAAAACAAGTAGTGGAATGCCAAGAAATAGGCTAGCAACTCCCCACCCCACATTTTTCTTGAAGTTAGCGATTAACATCATAATGCCGGTGACAAATCCGACAATTGATCCAACAACGGTAAGAATAGTTCCTAATATAAGCATATTGCTCCCTTCGAGCTAAGGAATTTACTGTATTTTGAACCGTGCGTCAATAATATAATACAAAAAAAGAATACTACTGTGAACGACAAAAACATGCGACTGATTGAGCAGCCTCTATGACCGTTATCTTTTCGGCTTAGACTTCCGACATACAGGCGTCGTAGAAGTCCAGGAACTTGTTTTTGTCCTCGGTGGCGCGGACGCGCATGGCAGCGCGGGGGTGTTGGTTGAGGATGCCGGTGACAACGTACGGGATGAGGGCACCCCATTCCTTGGTGCGTCGCAGCGGCATGAGTTGATCCTGCAGCAGCTTGAATACCGGGCGAAGATCGAACTTCGGGTTTTTCAGGAAGCCAAGGAGCAGTTCCATCGGGCAGTTGCCGGCGCCACGGCCGAGGCCGAGCATGGTGGCGTCGATGCGGTTTGCGCCCTGAATGATGGCCTCGATGGTGTTGGCGAATGCGAGCTGCATGTTGTTGTGCGTGTGGATGCCAACCTCCTTGCCGGTGGCCTTGGCCATGGCGACGTATTTTTTGACCAATTCGCGGATCTGCTCGTGGTAAAGCGAACCGTAGCTGTCGACGACCACAACCGTTTCCACCGGCGTCTCTGCCAACGTTTCCAGTGCTTTGTCGATTTCCGAGTCGGCAACGGTGCTGATGGCCATGATGTTGCAGCAGGTCTCGTAGCCTTTGTCGTGGGCGTCCTTTATCATGTCCACTGCAGTCGGGATTTGGTGCGCGTAGGTGGCGACGCGGATGCAGTCGAGCACGCTTTGTTCGGCTGGCAGGATGTCGGTCTTGTAGTCGGTCTTGCCGGCATCGGCCATGGCGGTGAGCTTGAGCGGGCTGTCGTTGTCGCCGACGACTCTGCGCAGATTGTCCTCATCGCAGAATTTCCAGTCGCCGTGTTCCTTGCGGGCAAACTGGTCCTTGGAGGCTTTGTAGCCAAGTTCCATGTAGTCGATACCGGCTTGGATGGCGGTGTCGTAGACGGCCTTGACGAAGTCGTCCTCGAAGAGGTGGTTATTGATTAGGCCGCCGTCGCGAACCGTGCAGTCCAGCACTTTGATCTCAGGTCGGAACGTCACCCAAGGGGCGTTTTCTTTTGAATCACTCATTTTTGTTTAACAGCTAGGGAAGCAAATGCCGTTGAGGCCCAAGTGGTTGGGTCTTCAGCCAATTGTTTTCCCGGCGAAAAAGGGCGGCAAATGTCTTAAAAACTGAAGCGAATGTGAAGCGTTAAAATGCTCAAAACGCAGTTTTTTTCACTTTTTCTCCCCGAACGAGGGTTCACGGGCGTAAATGGCGCTGATCGGATGGATGTCGAGGATATTTGGATGGATGCCGCCGATGCGGCTCGGGTGGTAGATGTTGATCCCGACGTAAAAGAACAGTGGGCAGATTGGTAGCTCGTCGGCGATGAGGAGGGTCTCGGCTTGGCGGAACAGCTCGTTGCGCTTGGCCTGGTCGGTGGTGGCGTTGGCAAGGCGGATGAGCCGGTCGTAGCCTGCGCTCGCCCAGCCGGTGCGGTTGTTGCCGTTTTGCGCCATGAACATGTCGAGGAAGGTGTTCGGGTCGTTGTAGTCGCCGATCCAGCTGCTGCGCGAGACGTGGTAGTCGAGTGCGCTTTGGGCGGCGAGGTAAACCTTGTTCTCGGCCTGGCGCAGTTTGATTTGGATCCCCAATGTCTCACGCCACATGCGTTGTAACTCGACCGCGATGTTTTTATTCAGCGGACTTGAGTTGAACAGGTACTCGAAGTTTGTCGGGAAGCCCTTGCCACCGGGGAAGCCGGCCTCGGCGAGCAGGTGCTTGGCCAAGGCGGGATCATGCGTAGGGCCGCTTGGCGAGGTGTAGTTGCCGGTGCCCGGCGGGATGAAGTGTGTGGCCTCACGTTCACCGCCCTTGGTGTAGTTGGCGACCAAGCGTGCCTTGTCGATGGCCAAGGCCATTGCCTTGCGGATGCGTGGATCGTTCAGCGGTTTTTTCGTGGTGTTGAACCGTAGGAAATAGGTGCCGAGGTAGTCGAACCGATGAAACTCGGGCCGCGAACTTAGGGCATCGAGCAGCTCGGTGGGCACGAGGCTTTTGTCCCAAATAACATCCGCTTGTCCAGCTTCGAACAGGTTGATTGCTGTTGCCGGCGCCTCGACCGGCAGGAGGTCGACGATGTTGTTGCGCGTGTTGGAGGCATCCCAGTAGTTTGGGTTTTTGCGAAGACGCACCCGGTCGCGCACGTGCCAAAACTCGAGCGTGTGCGAGCCACTCACCGGCAGTGGGTGGTGCAGGCACCATTGGTCGCCGTGCTGCGTGATCACTCGTTCCGGGACGACAGCCAGCGTCCAAAACGCACACAACTCAAGAAAGAACGGGGTGGGGGCGACCAACTCGACGCGCACGGTGTGATCGCCGATCGCCCGCACGCCGAGCTGACGAAGGTCATTGATTTTACCGGCGTTTATGGCTTCGGCATTCTTTATGTGGAAGAGCACCCCGGCATAGTCGCTGGCGGTGGCGGGATTGGCCGCGCGGCGCCACGAGTAAACCACGTCGTGTGCCGTGATCGGTTCGCCGGTGGACCATTTTAGCTCGCCTCGCAGATGGAAAGTGTAAACGGTGCCGTCGCTGGAAATGTCCCAGCTCTTGGCCAAGGCCGGCTCAGCCTGGGCAGTGACTGCGTTGAAGCGGGTGAGCCCCTCAAACAGCGCTGAGACGATGCGGCCGTCGGCCTGGCTGGTGATAATCGTCGGGTCGAGTGACTCGGGATCGGGACCATTGATGATGACGAAGTCAGCCGGTTCGTGCCGCTGAAAACAGCCCGTTTGGCCAAGCAGGCCAAGGCACAAAAAAAGCGTTCCCAGCCATTGCTTAGGAACGCTTTTGAAAGTCATGGAATCTGGCCCTTATTTTTTCTCCTCACCCGCGGGCGGAGTGGTGGTCGTTTCAGTCGGCTTATCCGGAGTGGGTGCAGGTGTGCCTGCCTCGGGAGCGCTTGGTGCAGGATCCGTTGTCGGTGCGGGAGTCTCAGGAGAAGTCTCAGCTGGAGTGTTTGGTGCGGGGTCGCTCGCCGTGCTGGGGGCCTCTGCCGGGGTTGTCGCTGCCGGGGTTGTCGCTGCCGGGGTTGTCGCTGCCGGCTTGGCTTCGGCACCGCCCAGACGTTCGCTGACTCCGCTCTTGCCGGGCTTGCCGATGACGGCCAGCACGAGGCAGAGCAGCAGAAACAGAGTCGCGGAGACTTTGGTGAGCTTGGTCAGCACGTTTCCCGCACCTGCGCCGAGTGCCATGTCCAGCGTGCCGCCACCAAAGGCCAGACCGGAGCCAGACTCTTTCTTCGGCAACTGAATGAGGATCAGTAGCACGAGGAAGAAGCAGTTCAGGACGAGTACGGTTGTCATTAATCCAATCAGGATGCTCATGATGTTTTGTTATGTCAGATCGAGTTCAGGATAATCTCAGAAAAGTTTCTCGCGTCCAGCGACGCTCCGCCCACGAGGGCGCCATCCACGTCCGGCTGGCCCAGCAACTCCTTGGCGTTGTCCGGTTTAACGCTGCCGCCGTACTGGATGCGTACGCGCTTGGCCGTGTCCTCGTCAAATATGTCTCCAAGCAGGTTGCGTATGAACGCATGCACTTCCTGCGCCTGGGCGGAAGTGGCTGTTTTGCCGGTGCCGATGGCCCAGACCGGCTCGTAAGCGACGACCGTGCCCTCCATTTGCTCGGTGGTCAAGCCTGCCAAGCTGCCTCGAATTTGTCCGCCGACTACTTCTTCGGTGCGATTGTCTTCGCGGTCATCGAGTTGTTCGCCCATGCAGACGATCGGTTTTAGGCCGGCCTCATGGGCGGTCTTGGCCTTCGCGGCGACCAGTTCGTCCGACTCGCGCTGGTACTGCCGTCGCTCGGAGTGGCCAAGGATGACGTATTTGGCGGAGAATTCCTTGAGCATCCCAGCGGCGATTTCGCCGGTGTGGGCGCCGTAGCCGTTCTCGCTCATGTTTTGTGCACCAAGCCGGATGTTTGAGTCGATGACCACCTCGGACACCGCAGCCAGCGCGGTGAACGGCGGGCAGATGGCAATGTCCACCTCCGTAACGTCCTTGAGTTCGCGAACCAAGCCGTTGGCCAAGTCGAGCGACTCGGCGACGGTTTTGTTCATCTTCCAGTTTCCGGCTACGATCAGTTTGCGTTCTTTGTCCATGCGTAAAATTATTTGTCAGCCAAGGCCGCAACGCCGGGCAGCGCCTTGCCCTCGAGAAACTCGAGGCTCGCACCGCCGCCGGTGCTCATGAAGGTGACCCGGTCACCGAGGCCGGCCTTGTTCAGCGCCTTCACGCTGTCGCCACCACCGATGATGCTCTTGGCCCCGTTGGCGGTCGCTTCGCACACAGCCTTGGCCACGGCGATGGTGCCACCGGCGAAGCGTTCGTCCTCGAAGATGCCCATCGGGCCATTCCACAAAATCGCCTTGGCCCCGGCGATTACCTTGCAGAATTCTTCCGCCGATTTGGGGCCGATGTCCACACCCTCGACATCGTCGGGGATGTTATTGCTGTCATTTGTGCGATGCTCGCCGAAGGCAAACTTGCCGTCGATCTCGGTCGGGACGGCGACGATGTTGTCAGTTGGTATGAGGAACCGAACACCGCGCTCGGCGGCCTTGTCGAGGGCGGCTTGGGCGATGTCCACCTTGTCGCGCTCGACGAGTGATTTGCCGACAGAGAGGCCCTTGGCCAGCTTGAACGTGTACGCCATCGCGCCGCCGATGAGGATCGTGTCGGCCTTTTCGAGCAACCGATCGATCACCTTGATTTTGTCGGAAACTTTTGCGCCGCCGAGGATCACGACAAACGGACTTCCGGGGCTTTCGAGTTCGTCGCCGAGAAACTGCAACTCGCGCTCCATCAGCAAGCCAGCCACGCATTGGCCGGCGCGGGCATTGAGCACGTCAGCAACGCCGGCGGTGGAAGCGTGTGCGCGATGGGCTGCGCCGAAGGCATCGTTCACGAAAATGTCAGCATCGCCTGCAAGTTGCTCGGCAAAGGCCGGATCGTTGGTTTCCTCTCCGGCGTGGTAGCGGACGTTCTCCAACAGCAACAGGCTGCCGTTCTCCAGCTTGGCCGCTGCGTTCTCGGCCGCTTGGCCAACGCACTGGTCACAGAAGGCCACTGGTTGGCCGATCAACTCTGAGAGTTTGTCGGCGACGGGGCGGAGGCTCATCGACGGCACACGCTCGCCTTTCGGTCGGCCAAGGTGCGCGGTGAGAATGACCTTCGCGCCATTCTCAATCATTAGCTTGAGCGTCGGCAACGTGGCGCGGATTCGGCTGTCGTCGTTGATCACCATTACGCCATCCTGCTCGGCCATGGGGACGTTGTAGTCCACGCGAGTCAGTGCGCGTTTGCCACGCAGATCGATGTCATTGATGGTTAGCTTGGCCATATGCCCCGAAAAAAGGGCGCGAAATCATACCCGCGAACCGATGGCTGTCAATGGTTATGTGCGCCTTTAAGGCTGAAAAACGGTTGTTTTGGCTATAAACGAGGTCGCGGCGGCTTGGCCGGAGGCTGCCACGGTTGGGCGCCAGTGAGTTTGGTGCGGCGTTTGTAAACCCGGTTGCCAGTGGCGATGTAGAGTGTTTTCCAGTCCCGCCCACCGAATGCCGTGTACGACACGCGCTTGGCCAGGTGTGGCTTGGGCAAAATTAGGTGTACGCGGCCGGGTTGATCGCAGATTTGCACACCCAACTCGGTGCCCACCACGAGCCAACCGTCGCGGCTGACGCACATGCCATCGAGATGCCCCTCGAGTGAGTTGGAGGGGACGTGCATGTAGTAGTATTGTTGCTTGTTCGTCAAGGTGCCGTCGTCGTTGATGGTGTAGCTGTAAATGAACCGGCCGGTGAAGTGACCGACGAACAGCATCGTTTGGTCCGCACTCAGGGTGAGGCCGTTCGGGTTGCGGAAGTTATCCACGACGACTGCCCGTCCGGAGCCTTTGCGGACCATCATGATTTTGTTGTCGACTGGATTGGTGAAATAAACCGTGCCGTCATGGCGCACCACTAGATCGTTGCACTTGATGCCCTCGGCTATGACGGTGCGCTTGGCAGTTTCCGGATCCCACGCGGTGATCTGCCCCACGCCGTTGGCCGCGCCGTAGAGTTGACCGTCGGGCGCAAGGCGCAAACCGTTGGTGTGGTCGGTGTTTTCGTCAAACAACTCAACTTTGTCATCGGTGCCGATGCGGTAGATTTTCGATGCGAACACGTCGGTGAAAAACACGGTGCCATCCGGCATTGAGGCCAAACCCTCGGCCCAGCCATGGCCATCGCTGAGCAGTTGCCAATCTTCATTCGGTTCGAGGAAGCGTATCGCCTCGTTGCGGCATTGGTCGTAATGCGTATTCACCTCGGTGGCGTCCTTGTGCCAGAGCCAGCGCATCGCGTCGGGAAAGATCGCATTGCCGTGCTTGCGGCTGTGCCGTCCGTCGCCCCATTCGTGCTTCAACTCGTAGCCGGAAAATTTGAGCGCGCGCTGCATCATCTGGTTGGCGATCCACCAGTCACCACCATAAATGTTCAGGTCGTTTTCGCCGTCCTGCAAAAAGATGCGGAGCGGTTTCGGCTCAGTTTTACGGATAAGCGTCGGAATCTCGTCGCCGCCGCGAAGGCCGACGTAGGTGCCGATTGTCGAGTAAACGCGGCGAAACGAGTCGGGCCGATGCCAGGCGACGTTGAAGGCGCAGATCGCGCCAGAACTGGCGCCGGTGATGCCGCGCTGATTCGGGTTGGTGCTGAAGTTGACGCTGTGCGCCCGCTCGATGTGCGGAAGTAATTCGTTGATCAAAAACCGGGAGTAGCGGTCGCTCATATCATCGTACTCGAGGCTGCGATTGAATCGGGCCTGAGCGTTATCGTTTTGGGGCGGAACGACGCCGGGATTGACGAACACTCCGATCATCGCCGGGATGTCGGCCCGGTGGATGAGATTGTCGAGCGCGTTGAAGGTGGCATTGTTGACGTAGGCTTTGCCGTCCTGAAACACCATCAGGCAGGCAGCTTGGCCCGGTTTGTACTGGGCTGGAACGTAAATCCAGTAGTCGCGGGTTGTGCCGGGGTACACCGTGGAGTTGGCGAATGAAGCTTGAGTGACTTTCCCGCTGGGAACGCCGGGCTGCTTTTTCGAATCGGGATGGACGGGATACGGCTCACGCTGCGCGAAGGCGCTTGGCACGAGCAGCGATCCAGCAAAGATGATCTTGGCCAAGGAGACTGCAGATTTCACCCGGCGCAGGGTAGGGGAAGCAAGCTTGGCTGTCACGTCGCCACGCTTGGCCAAGTTGTTGTTCACCACGAAGCTTCAAGGTGAGAACATCTTGCTGATTGAGTGTCGTGTCTCTACTCTCCCTGCCGATGTCTGGCTTGGGGTCAAAAGCCATCCTTGCACTGGAGGATGGCACCATTTTCGAGGGACAGGCGTTCGGTGCTGCTGCGTCGGTCGCCGGGGAGGCTTGTTTCAACACATCCATGACGGGGTATCAGGAAATCCTGACTGATCCGTCGTACAAGGGGCAGATCATCACCATGACCTATCCGCTCATTGGCAATTACGGTGTCAATGAGCAGGATGTGGAGTCGTACCAGACTCACGCGAGCGGGTTTGTTGTGCGCGAGTTGTCGCCGGTGGTGAGTAACTACCGGGCGGATAGTTCGCTGGGCGACTACATGGAGCGCAATGGCATCCCCGGCATTGAGGGTGTCGACACCCGGGCGCTGACCAAGAAACTCCGCGTCCGCGGCGCGATGAACGGTTATCTGACCACGGAGAGCGATGCAACCGCCGAGAGTGCCCTAGCCAAGGCGAAGGAGTGGCCCGGCTTGGTCGGCGTGGACTACGTGAAAGAGGTCACCCACGAGTCGGACTTTGCGTGGGACGAAACCGACGCATTGAGTCCGGCGTTTCGGTTGCCCAAGGGGCCGCAGGAGGTTGACGGACGCAACCAACGCGAGTCCATGCCGCCGGCGGATATTTCGATAGTTGCCTACGATTTTGGCATCAAATACAACATTCTCCGCAAGCTGCGGCAGACTGGCTTCGCGGTGACGGTGGTGCCGGCAAGCACCTCGGCGGCGGAAGCACTCAAGCATAAACCGGCCGGTGTTTTTCTCTCAAACGGCCCCGGCGATCCGGCGGCAGTGAGTTACGCGGCGAAGGCAGCGGCGGAGTTGCTAAAGAAGGGACTGCCGATTTTCGGCATCTGCCTTGGCCACCAGATCCTCAGCTTGGCCATGGGCGGCAAAACGAGCAAATTGAAGTTCGGCCATCGCGGTGCTAACCAGCCGGTGAAGGATCTCGAGAGTGGCCGGGTGGAGATCACGTCACAAAACCACGGCTTCACCGTGAACACTGATTCGCTGCCAAGCGACGTGGCGGTGAATCGAATCAACCTCAACGACCAAACGGTCGAGGGGTTGCGGCACAAGACCAAGCCGGTGTTCTGCGTGCAGTACCACCCGGAGGCCTCACCGGGGCCGCACGACTCGAGCAGCCTGTTTGGCGAGTTCCGCCAGTTGGTCGAAAAACACGGCTGACTTGGCTAAGCGCGCCCAATAAATGCAGGACGGTGTGCCACATTATTCGTGATTACTTGAGGTTGCCTTGTAACATTTAGGGAAAGCCTTCGGAATTAAGGGCATCCACAAAAAACAAGAACAGCACTCATTATAAGTACTGTCTTGCTCTTTCTTTATTGTGAAATCTCTTTATCGGTTAACTGGCCGGGGTCTCCTCTGCGGTTGCCTTGGGCTCCTCTTCCGGGAGTGGATTGGTGCTCTCCACGCGAACCTTGAGAGTGGTGCTGACCTCGGAGTGCAGTCGCAGCTCGACGTTGTGGTCGCCCACGGTGCGGATTGGTTCCTCGAGATGCACTTTGCGGCGGTCGATCTTGATTTCGAACTGCTCGTTGAGTTGTTCGACGATGTTTGTCGGGGTGACCGAGCCGTACATTTTGCCCGTGTCGCCAGTTTTGACTTTGAGTTGCAAAATCAGGTGTTTGAAACTTGCGGACAGTTCCTTGGCGTCTTTGGCTTCGCGAATCTCGCGATCCCGGCGCACCTTGCGCAGCGCCTCGAGTCGGCGCTCGTTGCCCTCGGTCAACGGAATGGCCAGCCCTTGGGGCAGGAGATAGTTGCGGGCGTAGCCGGCGGTTACGTTGACTTGGTCGGATTCTCCACCCAAGCCTTCCACGTTTTTGATTAAGATAACGTCTGTTTTACCCATGTGTCGGTTGTTGTTGGTCTAAAGTTTTGTTCAGAACGGGACGTCGTCGTCGCCGGGAGCCTCCACGGGCGGCCCGTCCGCAGGTTGAGAGGGTGGGGGAGGGGCGGATTGCCGCGGGGCAGAGGAGGCACCATCACTCTGGCCATCGCCAATGAACTCGAATCGATCCAGAACGACGCTTAATTTGTTGCGTTTTTGGCCTGTGTTTTTGTCGTCCCATTGGTCAAATTTCAATCTGCCTTCAATATGAATTCCTTTTCCTCTCTGGAAATATTGTCCGATCACCTCGGCTTGTTTGCCGAAAGCTGTGATATCGATATAGGTGACTTCGTCTTTTTGATTTCCATCCTGATCTTTCCACCGCCGGTTCGTCGCAATGCCGAAAGCTGCGATAGCAGTGCCGCTGGGGGTGTAGCGCAACTCGGGATCGCGGGTCAGGTTGCCCATCAGGATGACTTTGTTGAAACTTGCCATGGCTTGAGTCTAATCGGTGTGCGTCGGGAAAGGCAACCCGCGAGTTACGCCGTCTTGGTGAAGAAGACGCGGAAGATGTCCTTGATTTTCAGCAAACGCTTTTTCAGGTCGTTGGTCACGGCGGGATCACCCTCAAATGTGACCTCGAGGTAGTATCCGTCCGGGTTCTTGCGGTTGGCCACCCGGGCAAAGTCCTGCTGGCCTACGGCGTTGAACTCGCCGGTTTTCCCGCCAGTCGAGTCAATCTCAGTCGAGATCAGTGTTTGTAGTTCCTCAACGGTGCTCTCACGCCCCGTCTCCTTCAGGATGATCGTCCCTTCGTATTTCGTCATCTGTCTGTTTTTCCTTTGGGGAATAATTCCCGTTGTAATTGTTCATGGCCTGTCCGAGGCCTTGCATCACCCAGCAGGCGAGTTGGTATGCCGCTGTTTTCAGCACTTTTTCCAGCAGTTCCGTCTCGGTTTCGGTGAATTTTCCGAGCACGAAACCGCACACATCCCGGTTTGGTTCTGGTCGGCCGATCCCTAGCCGGAGCCGGGGGAAATCGTCTTTTCCGAGTAATCCCTGTATGGAATCCAAGCCGCGATGACCGCCCGTGCCTCCGCTTGGTCTCATCCGAACGGTGCCAAGCGGCAGGTCGAGATCGTCGACCACTACCATGATCCGCCCATTGGGGATCTGGTAAAACTTGGCCAACGGTGCCACGGATTGGCCGCTCAGGTTCATGTAACCCTGCGGCTTGCTCAAAAGGACGGTGTTGCCGTCCTGTCTGCCCTTGGCCAAGTGGGCGGTGAACTTTTTGCTCACTTCCCACTCGGCATCCAATCGCTTGGCCAAGCGCTCAAGCACCATGAACCCGACGTTGTGCCGAGTGTCGGCGTAATCCATTCCGGGATTGCCCAAGCCCACGATCAGGTATGTCTTCTCCATACGCGGGCTTTCTCAAAGAACACGGCGCCCGGCCAATTCGGCGGGATACCGATAAAATTATCAACTTTCCTTCTGGTCCTCGCTTCCGCCTTCGGCAGCGTTTTCCGGTGCAGATTCCTTGGCATCCTCGCCCTCGGTTGCTGCTTCGGCTGCTTCGGCTGCTGCTGCTTCTTCTGCTTCTGCCATCATCTGCATGCGCGAAGTGGCAACGGCGACGAGGAGAGTTTTTGGAGAACCAAGCGCGACAACGCCTTCCGGCAGGTCAATTTCGTTTAAATGTATTGATTGTCCCACTTCCAAATGGCTGACGTCCGGCTCGAGGATTTCTGGGATGTCGATCGGCCTGCCTTTTAAGGAGATCAG
>DASCOW010000289.1:0-1094 GCA_036012205.1 Verrucomicrobiota bacterium | reverse complement strand
CTTGCTATGGAATTCATCGACAACGGTTGGGATATGAAGCAGTTGCTCAAGACGATGGTGATGTCTGCGACATATCGGCAGGCGGCAACCGTTCGGGGCAGTTTGGCCAAGCGGGATCCGCGTAACGTGCGGCTTGGCCGCGGGCCGCGATTCCGGTTGGAGGCGGAGATGGTGCGCGACCAAGCGCTGGTGTTGAGCGGGCTGGGCAGTGTGAAGATGCACGGGCCGTCCGTCTATCCGCCGCAGCCACCCAATCTGTGGCAGGCGGCATTCAACGGCCAACGCAACTGGGCGACAAGCCAGGGAGAGGATCGGTATCGGCGCGGTTTTTATACTTTCCTGCGCCGGACGGTCCCTTATCCGTCGATGTCGACCTTCGACGCTCCAAGCCGGGAAATCTGCACGGTGCGCCGGATCCGGACCAATACACCGCTGCAGTCGTTCGTCACGCTTAACGACGAGGCGTACATCGAGTTTGCTCAAGCGCTAGCGTATCGGCTTTACAACGAGGGAGGAGGGACTGTGGAGGAGCGGTTGAAATTCGGGCTGCGCCTGGCCTTGGCCAGGCCGGTGGAGGAGGGGCGCTTGGAGACATTGACAGAGTTGTTCAACAGCGAGTTGGCGCATTACCGGAAGGATTCCGGCGCCGCGAAGAAACTGTTTGGCACAACTGTCCCAATGCCAGCAGGAGCCAGTCTGCCAGAGATGGCGGCGATGACGGTGGTGGCGAATGTTCTATTAAATCTCGATGCCGTACTGATGAAAGGCTAAGCCATAAACATGAACCTACAATTACAGCAGTCACAATTCATAACACGGCGGCACTTCCTGAAACAATGCCAAGTGGGACTCGGTTCGATGGCGCTTGGCTCGCTGATGGGGGGGCTGAGTACGGCCAGCTCCGCCGGACCTGTTAAATCGAAAGACTTTGGCAAGGCCAAAAGCGTGATTTATCTGCACATGGCGGGGTCGCCGCCTCAGTTGGACCTGTTCGATTACAAGCCGATGTTGAACGAGTTTAACAACAAACCGTGCCCGAAAGAGTTCATCGAGGGCCGCCGTTTGCCGTTCATCAAGGGTCACCCCACACTGCT
>DASCOW010000288.1:0-5201 GCA_036012205.1 Verrucomicrobiota bacterium | reverse complement strand
GCTGGATGGTGTCGTTACTGAAGCCGCCGTTGAGCCAAAGCCCGATTGTGCCGACTCGCGCCTTGCCGGCCCAGCCGTCGAAGATCGAGTCGAAGCAGACGACGTACAGGTCGTAGTCCCGGTAGTTGTATTTCGCGTTGAGCGCCTTGGCCGTGTCGCGACCGTGGGCCAGCAGCTCGTCGTCGCGTCTCTCCGGCTCGGCCACATACCACGCCGCCGGCTTGGGCATGCGCAACACCCCTGGCACGAGCGTCATCTCGATTGAGAGCTTGCCGTACGAGTTGTCGTCGAGAAATTCGTTGGTGCGTTTCATCGAGAACTTTGTCGCCTCGTCGTTGAGCGGGTTGCCCTCACGGTCCGAGAAATCAACGCGAATGAACAGGATGCGCTTGTTCCCGGTCGTCCACGACACGGACGGCTTCCGCTTCGCCACCGGCCGCAGATGTACCGCTGGGCCAAGCACCTGTTCGGCGTCAATTAGTTGTTGCTGCCAGGCGGCTGCCGCCGCCGGGGAGTCGAACGCTCGCCGCTCGGCTGCCAGCGACAGCACGGTTTGATTCGCCGCGAGGCCAAGCGCGGTTTTCTCGGCGGCGGAAAGTTCACGGGCAGGTTCGTCGGCAATGGCCATTTGTCCGCCGAGCACAATGCCGTGCACCGGCAGGCCGCTCTTCGAGCTAAGGTGCGCGCGCCGCCCCAGCCAGCGCGGCGTCAGTCGTTGGCCGTTCAACACGAGCGACCGCTGCACGTTGCAGGTGCGATGGCCCGGCCCGCCGCAGGCAACGGTCACGGTGTACTCAGCCAGTCCCTCGGCGTGCCGCTCGAGATGCCGCATAACAGGCTCCGGCAGCTTGGCCAAACGCGGCACGGCGTGTTGCAGGGCCAGGCGCGGTTGTGTGGCGATGAGTCGCCGCATCGCCGGTTTGCGCTGCTTGGCCAGACGGATCCCATCGGCCACGAGGCTTGGCCGGTCGGCTGCCGGGGCCGCCTCGTAGCGGGCGAGCCATCGGCCAAAGTCCGCAATCGAGTCAGCATCCGCAGTCGTGCCGGCAAGGGCGAAGGCAATTGCCAATCCGGCACGACAAAAAAACTTACGAATGAAAATCATGGTTCGTCGCGGGCGAAGCGTCCGCGCGCTGCAAACGTAACAAACCTCCGCCGGGACTTCCGCAAAAAAGGAATCAGTCCGCGACAAACTCCGCCCCCTCGATGCGGAGGAGGCGTTGTTTCCAGCCGAGGCCACCTGAGAAGCCGCCGGTGCGCCGGTGCGCCGGCAGCACCCGGTGGCACGGGATGATGACTGGGATCGGGTTGGCTCCGCAGGCAGAGCCGACGGCTCGCGCCGCGCCCGGCTTGGCCAGGCGCCCGGCGATCTCGCCATAAGAACAGATTTGGCCTAGCGGAATGTTCAGTAGTTCCGTCCAGACGGATTGCTGGAAGTCGGTGCCGACTGATAGGTCAAGCGGCGGGAGTGTTCGCGGCGACTGGCCAAGCAGCAGCGATTCGAGCGCGGCGGCGGTGGCTGCCAACCAGCGCTTGGTCAAGCCGACTGGTTTCGGCTTGACCTTGGGCGTACCGCTTCTGCCAGGGAAGTCAAGTTGGTAGAGGCCAACGTCGTTGAACTGTGCGACGAACGTGCCGTGCGGCGTGGGGATCGTGGCGGCGCTAGTCATCGCGGTCATCTTCGCGGCCGAAGATCAACGCGACGGCGATGGCGATGGCCGCCGCGATCACGGTGATGGCAACCCGGATGGTGATGGTCGTCTCGTCAGTCACTGCTGCAGGAGGGTCCAGAACAAGCCGATAAGCACGAGTACGAGCAGCACACTGAAGGCGAGGAATCGGTTGCGCGCAACGCGACGCTCGTACCGCAGCGGCCGCAGGCCCTGGATGCTCCCGGCGGCGAGGAAGTTGACCATCCTTGGGTTGGAAGAGATCGGCGGCTTGCGGAACCGGCGGCTAAGCCATTGCCAGACGGATTCGTTTTCCGGCTCAGCTGTGCCCAGTGGTTGCTCGGAAAGCGGATGGCTGGGGCGCGGCGGGAGAGGTTCGTCGCCGGGCTTGAGTTCGTGGATGTCGCCGGCTTGGTCGAGTTGCTGGATTTGCGACTCCAAATCCGCCAAGCGAGCCGTGAGCGCCTTGGCGCGGTTTTCGAGTGGATCCTTGCGTCGGAACAAGCCCATGGCGGCTCAACTGCGTAGCAGAACCAGCAGGATGATGATGCCCAAGCCGACCACGACCAGCGGCCAGGTGAAGGCCAGCCCCAGCCGGCTCAGTTGCCAAAAACTGTATTGCTCAAGGCTGGGCCGCTCGGCGACTTGAGGCTGCCCGACGGAGGCGGCGGGCGGGAGTTCGGTTTCACCGTCGAGTACCGGCCACTTGAGCCGGGCGGAGTTCCATTCCATCCGCGCGTTCTCGATGGTGGTTAGCGCGCGGGTCAACTCGACGCTCCAGTTTTCCTCGGTCCATTTGCCTTCGTTGATGTCATTGATCTTGGCCAGGGAGTCTTGCAGGTCGCCAACGGAGGTGGCGAGTTGCTCGGCGGTGCGGCCGCTGGAAAGTTCAGCTTCCTCGAGCAGGCCGATGCCGCGCGTGAGGTGCTGCACCATTTCCTCGCGGCCGGTGGCCAGCTCGGTGCGTCGCTTGCGCGCTTCCTCGACTTCGGAGCGTTCGCGCTCGAGTTCCTCCTGCAAACGCTTAAGCTCGGTGAGCTTTTGCTGGGTTTCGGTGACGCGTGAGGTGAGTTCCTCGCGGCTGGGAGGGGCGTCGGCGCTGGAGTCGTCCGCTCCGAGGGAGGTTGCGCCGGACTCCTGCATGGCCTCGAGGTCGCGATCCACAAAATCAGACTCGTCGAGTTTTGACGACATGCGGGGAAGCTATCGTTCGTCTGTGAAGCTGTAAAGCGCTGATGTTTTGGCTTGAATCTCCGGCTGGTTTGTCGCTGATGGTGCCTCGCCGATGCAGCCCGAAATCCTTACTGCCATGACCGCTCCTGAGTGGCTCTCCACGCTCACGTGCGTGTGGATGCTGCTGGCGCTGCCGGTGGCGGTGGTGTTGTTTTTCATCAACGCCCCGTACGGCCGGCACAACCCGGGCACGTGGGGGCCTGCGGTCAACGCGCGGCTTGGCTGGATACTGATGGAGTCGCCGGCGGTGGTCGTCCCGACCGTGTTTTTTGTGATGGTGCGAGGCTGGGAGTCGCCGGTGATGGGGGTGTTTTTCCTGATCTGGCAGGGGCACTACGTGTACCGTGCGTGGATTTATCCGTTCTGTTTGGCCAAGGCCAGCAGCCCGATGCCGGCGCTGCTGATGGTTTGCGGGATGCTCTTCAACATGGTCAACGGTTCGCTGCTTGGCGCTTGGCTGTTCATTCACCCGACTGTTGCCGACTCGCGGTGGCTGGCCAGTTGGCCGTTTGTTGCGGGGTGTGTGTTGTTCGGCATCGGCATGGCGGTCAACTTTGACTCGAGTCGGCGGTTGCTGCGGTTGCGCAGGGAGAATCCAGACGGCTACTCCATCCCGCGCGGCGGCATGTTCCGCTGGGTATCCTGCCCGAACTATCTTGGCGAGATCGTCGAGTGGCTCGGTTGGGCGCTGCTGACGTGGAGCCCTGCAGGGTTGGCGTTCGCGGTGTGGACGATGACCAACCTCGTGCCGCGTGCGCGTGCGCATCACCGCTGGTATCTCGCGCGGTTCCCCGACTACCCGACCGGGCGCAGGATTCTGGTGCCGGGGATTTTTTGAGTACGCTTGGCCAAGCGCGTCGCTTGCCTTGGGCATGGCCGGTGGATACGCTGCGCCGCTCATGCGTCTGCTGGATCGCTATCTGATTCGCGAGTGGCTCGTTCCGTTTACCGTCTGCCTGGCCGGATTCATGGTGCTGTGGATTGCGTTCGACCTGATCAACGGGCTGGACGAGTTCGCCGGCCTGGGTGCGGCCGAGATCGTGCGGTATTACTGGGTGACGCTGCCGGGAAATTTTTTTGTCGTCGTGCCGGTGGCGCTGTTGCTCTCGCTCATGTACTCCATCAACCAGCATTCGCGGCATCACGAGTTCATCGCCATCCGCAACGCCGGTGTAGGCATGTTCCGGATGAGCGCTCCGTATCTGCTCGTCGGCGTGCTGCTATCGGCGGGGCTGTATTGGTCCAATGAGGTTTGGCTGCCAAGCGGTCTGCGCGAGGGAGAGATGATCAAGGGCGGCCAAGTCACCGGTGAGAAAACACGGCTGGGCCGCAGCTGGATCGCCGATGTGAAGTTCCGAAACGACGAGGCCAACCGCGGTTGGCAAATCCCGGCGTTCAACCCGGGCACCGGCGAGATGAGCGGCATCGGCAAAAACCCGATCATCATCTCGTGGAAATGGGACGACGAGCAGCCGAAACGCGAAATCATGGCCGTGCGGGGCAAGTGGGAAAACGGCGGCTGGACGTTTCACCAAGTCAAGGATTACAAGCCGACGGAAGGCTTCCCCGAGGCACACCCCATCACGCTGCATCAGACACTGCGGATGGGGGAGTTCGACGAGACACCTACCCAGATTGAAGGCGAGTTGAAGATCGCGCCGCTGTTCGACAAGCGGGCGCACAAGCGCTGGAGCGTGTCGCTGGCCGAGATCGACGGCTACCGGCGCATTCATCCTAACATCGCGCCGGTGAAAAAAAGAATTCTCAACGCCCAGTATCAGGCCCGCCTGGCCGAGCCGCTGACTTGCCTCATTGTCGTGCTGATCGCGATCCCGTTCGCCGCGCCGTCCGGCCGGCGAAACGCCGCTGTGGGGGTGGCCGCCGGCATCATCGTTTGCCTGGCGTTTTTCATGGTGCAACAGTTTTCGATGGCCGTCATCGGCCAACTCTCGCCGCACCTCGCCGCGTGGGCACCGCACGCGCTGTTCGGCTGTCTTAGCGCTTGGCAAATCAGCCGGTTACGCTAGGCTGTCGGCCAAGCGCACATGAAACGAACAGGCACACTTGGGTTGGTATTGGGGCTGCTACTTTCAGCCGGCATGTCGGCGGCGGCAGAGGAAGGCGAGTCCAAGCCGCTTTTCAACGGCAAAAACCTCGATGGCTGGGAACCCACACCAGGCGGCAAATGGGAGGTAAAAAACGGCGTCATCATCGGCACCAGCCCGAAGAGTGAACCCCGCCACGGCATCCTGCTCACCAAGAAACGGTTCAAGGATTTCGTGGTGAAAGCCAAGTTCC
>DASCOW010000287.1:0-3784 GCA_036012205.1 Verrucomicrobiota bacterium | reverse complement strand
AAATGGACAACGCACGCATCGGCATCGTCGGCTTGGGGAACATCGGGCAAATTCACGTCAACAATCTGCTCGAAGGCAAAGTGCCGCGCGGCGTTCTGACTGCCGTCGCCGATGCCTTCCCCGACAAACTCCCCGACTATGAGACCAAGGGGCTGAAGACCTTCAACAGCGGCGAGGCAATCATCGCCTCGGGCGAGATCGACGCGCTCGTGATCGCCACACCGCATTTCCAGCACACCACGCTTGGTATCGCCGCGCTCAAGGCCGGCCTGCACGTCATGGTGGAAAAACCGATCTCCGCTCACAAGGCCGACGCCGAGCGCCTCATCGCCGCTGCCGAGGCGCGACCGGAACTGACCTTCTCCGGCATGTTCCAAATGCGCGTCGAACCGCGCTACCAAAAGATTCGCGAACTGGTACAGGGCGGCGAACTGGGCGACTTGATCCGCATCATCTGGATCATGACCGACTGGTTCAGAGCCGAGGCGTACTACCAAAGCAGCGACTGGCGTGCCACGTGGAAAAGCGAAGGGGGCGGCGTGTTGCTCAACCAATGTCTGCACCAACTCGATGCCCTGCAGTGGATCGTCGGCATGCCGTCCCGGGTGCAAAGCCACATCGGCATCGGCCGGCATCACGACATCGAGGTGGAGGACGACGTGACCTGCTACATGGAATACGCAAACGGCGCCACCGGCGCGTTCATCACCTCCACCGGCGAGACGCCCGGAAGCAACCGCTTTGAAATCGCAGGCACCAGGGGCCGTGCGTTGCTGGAGAACGACAAGCTGATCGTTACTCGCAACGAGGTGGCCTCCGACGAGTGGAGCCGCACCTCCAAGATCGGCTTCCAGCAACCGGAAACGACCGTGGAGGAAGTCCCCATCCCCAGTGCGGAGGATGCACATGCAAAGCTCGTCGCCAACTTCGTCAACGCCATCCTAGACGGCGAGGAACTGATCGCCCCCGGCGCAAGCGGTATCGGCTCCGTCGAACTGGCCAACGTGATGGTCTACTCCGGCCTGCTTGGCCAAGCGATTGATCTACCGATGGACGGCGCCGCATGGGAAGCCAAGCTTAACGAACTCATCGCCAACTCCACCCACAAGAAAAAAACCGTTGAAGTCAGCAATGAGGATTTCACCGCCAGCTTCCGCAAATAATTTTAAGGAGAACAAATCATGGAACTAATGGGAATTGCAGATGAGGCTTCGCCCTCGATCGACGGCCAAATCCGGGCCACGAAGGAACTCGGCTGGAAATGGATCGAGGCCCGATTCGTCAAAGTGGACGGCTTCGACAAGGGCAGCATCCACGACATCCCGGACGCGGCGTTCGACATCGTCGCCACCAAGCTCGAGGAGGCCGGTGTCGGCATCTACGCCTTCGGTTCCACCATTTGCAACTGGGCCAAGACCATCGACACGCCGTGGGACGTCACCGTCACCGAGATCGACCGCGCCATCCCGCGAATGCAGCGCCTCGACACCAAGTTCGTCCGCATCATGAGCTTTAAGCCAGCCGATGACACCGACAAAACGCCCGAGCTCGTCTTCGAGCGACTGCGCGAAGTCACCCAGCGCTTTCTCGACGAGGGCCTACAGCCGGTTCACGAGAACTGCATGAACCACGGCGGCATGAGCTGGCAGCACGGCGTCGAACTGCTCGAGAAAGTTCCCGGCCTCAAGTGGGTGTTCGACACCGCCAACCCGATCTTCAACGACGACCGCTCCAAGCCCCAGCCGTGGCCCAAGCAGGATCCGTGGGAGTACTGGCAAAATGTCCGTGAACACACCGCGCACATTCACATCAAGGACTGCACCTGGGTGGACGCAAAAAATGACGCCGACTACAACTTCCCCGGCGAAGGCCAAGGCCGTGTTCGCGACATCCTGCGGGATGCCTTCGCCAACGGCTACGCCGCCGGCATCTCCATCGAGCCGCACATGGCTGTCGTCTTCCACGACAGCAACGTCGAAGCCAACGAAGACGACATGTTCAATAACTACGTCGAATACGGCCGCCGTCTCGAAACCCTCATTGCCGAAGTACAGACTACATAAAATCGAACTTCGCGGCTTCGTGTGAAGATGTAACTTCTCGGCCGTACATTGACTTGATTTGCCACTCGCCGGTTCGGCGGATTTTAACTTCGACTCCGCCGTCTGTCAGCGTGTTGAACACCGGCACATCCCGCTTGGCCAAGCGCTCCAACAGTGTGACCGACGGGATTTCCTTGTACGGATACGTGCCGGCACTGATCACGATCACTTTGGGATCGATCGCCGCGAGCAGTGCTTGGCCAAGCGGCTCGCCCACGCCGGGCATGGAAGTCACCGCAATGTCGCTCCGCAAGTCCAGACCACTCTCAGCCAAATCTGCCTGCCCTGCCTCCCCAAGATCGGAGAGCAGCAGCACGCGCACGCTGTGCACCTCACGGGCGAGCACGGTCGCGTTGTCATCGGCCTTGGGCAAGCGATCGCCACTTGGCGGGTGCAGCACCTCCCAGCCAGCGACGGTATTGCCTCGAGCAGCGATGATCACCGACTGCCCGGCGCTCTTTAGCCCTTCCAGCATTTCCCTATGGTACGGTGAGTTGAACTTGGTTGAGTTGACGAACATCACCGGCCAACCCATCTCGGTGGCCAGGCTGCCGAAGCCCTGCACGTGGTGGCGGTCGCCATGCGTTGCCACAGCCCACGGCGGCTCGTCGTAGCCGCGCGTCCGTAAAAACGAAACGACCGCCATCCTGCCGCCGGAGCCACTGCCACAGTCGATAAGCAGCGGCTTGGCGTCGTGTGGTTCGGCGAATATCGCGGAACCGCTGTCGAGCGGCAGCACCGTCAGCATGAACTCGCCGCGCTTGGTCAAGCTCTCCGCCGCAAACAAAACAAATCCCAAGCCGGTCAGTGCCAGCGTGCCGTATCGCTTTATTTTCAACATCAACGGCATCGCCCACACGGCAAGTGTCGCCACGTAAATCAACATCAGCCAAGAGGGCGGCGCAGCCACGTACTGATGCCCCATCGGCAATGCCGCTGCCACCTCGCTGAGCCCTCTCATCAATCCCATCCACAGCCAGGCGCCGTAAGCGAACAAGCCCGAGCCAAGCGGAAACCAGCCGGCGCAAATCAGGCAACCAAGGCTGCTGGCCAAAGCCAAGCCGGCAAGCGGAACGATGAGTACATTGACGAGCAGTGTTACCGGCGTAAACAGGCTGAACGTCGACGCAGCCAAGGGCAGCGAGCCAAGCCAAGCCGCAGCGGACACAGCAACCAATGGTGCCACAAACCGAACCACAAACCTCGACTGCCACGGCCACAGTTCCGATGGCAGAAGCGGGTCGGGTTGCAGCCAGTTTTGGATGCGTTCCTGCAGTGGCAGCGCAAACATCGCAATGGAAAACACGACACAGAACGAAAGTTGAAAACCAGTCATGAACAACTGCTGCGGCTCCCAAATCAGAATCAGCGCTGCGGCTGTTGCCAGTGAGTTCACCAAGTCACCCGGGCGCTTGAGTATCCAGCCCAGCGCCACGATCGTCACCATGACCGACGAGCGCACAGCAGACGACTGCCAACCGGTAGCCGCTACGTAAAACCACAGGGCCGGAATCAGCAACAAGCCGCACGCGACACGGGGCAGTCGAACCATTCGCATCAATTGAAGGAGGATGGCGGCGATCATTGCGATGTGAAGTCCGCTGATTGCAAAGATATGCATTGTGCCCGAGTACATGAACGGCTTGGCAACTTCGCCGTTGAGCGACGTTCGCCAACCAAGC
>DASCOW010000286.1:0-4536 GCA_036012205.1 Verrucomicrobiota bacterium | reverse complement strand
CGTCACAAATGTCGCTGCGCCGAATCCCCACTCGCAGTTGAGCTTGAGCGACCCCTCCGTCTTGCCCGTTTCGGATCGACTGGCGCACACCGTGCCATCGTTCCTCGGGTACACGGGCGGTTCCGGCGAGAACACACACGACACGCCCATCCTCTTTCCGGTGCGCGGGAAGCCGTGCTCTTTTCGCAGGCGTGCGCGCACCTTGGAGAGCAGCGGGTCGTTGGTGGACTTGGCCAGGTCGGCCACAACCGCACGCGTACCGTCACGCCGCCCGCCTGCCGCGCCGCTGGTGATCACCGGGATGCCGCGCTCCCGGCAGTCGGCGATAAGGCGGGCCTTGTTGCCAACGTTGTCGATGGCATCCACTACAAAATCAAAGTTGTCCGCCAACAGCGCGCTGCTGGTTTTGTCATTGAAAAAATCGGTGCGTGCCGTCACTCGACAATAGGGATTGATCGCCGCGATGCGCTTGGCCAGTTCCTCCACCTTAAACTTCCCGAAGCCGCCGTCGAGCGCCGGCAATTGCCGGTTCACATTCGTCACGCAAACCTCGTCGAGATCCACCAGCGTCAGCGCCCCAACCCCCGAGCGAGCTAGCGCCTCAACAGTCCACGAACCCACGCCGCCTACGCCGACGACGCAGACATGCGATTGGGCAAGCGCCCGCAAACCTGCTTCGCCATAAAGCCGGGTGATGCCGCCGAATCGGTCCGATTGTGTGTTGTCGTTGCTCAAGTCGTGCCTCCGCATTCATACGCAGCCAAGCGCCACAGCCCAAGCCCGCACTTGGCCGGGTGTCCACAAAAAAAGCCCGGCAGTACCGGGCGTTGAAAATTGGTGAGATAGTCTCTTGTCGAGCTTACTTGATTTTGACGGTGTATATCAAAGCTCCGACTGCGGCTCCTTCTGCGATTGTTTTGTAGTTTTCGTGGCAGAGGATGCACTTTTTGGAAACGATCGGCACGGCAGTGGCCGCCCGCAGTACTCGCCCTCCGTCTGTTTTTTCCACCTTGTCGAAGCTGGCTTTGCCTTGTTTTAGCTTTTTGATGGCCTGCTTTTCGAAATCATCCTTGGCGATGTTGTTGTCGTTGTAAGGCTCGCCAGATACGTCGATGAGTCGCGACTTGGGCCAGCCTTTCTTTTCGACGGCCCGGAAGAGAGCTTTTGCCGCCTTGCCAGCAGGAAAACTGTCTTCGTCCTCGACATAGACATCGGTGATCAGGACCACTGTAGTCTTATAGATGTCGTCCAGCATGCGGACGGTTTCTCTGGCCCGTTCAACGGCTTCGTCCTTGTCGGCGGCTTGCAGGGTCACGCTTGTGATCGAGATCGCGCACACCAACCCGATTTTAATTATTTTTTTCATCATGTGATTTTGCTTCTTTAGCTTGATCCAAGTCATTGACACATACGCCCACCAATTGGATCGGGCGGAGTAAGCATCGACCGGCTTAATAAGTCGAACTAATTACCGCCTGCGGCAATATTGGATGTGGGATAAGCAAAATGCGCGGCATTCCCGCAGTGGTGTTACTCGCTCGAGGCCGGCTTGCGGTGGACTTCGAACTGGTGGTGGCTGCGTTTGGAGGCGAACACCTCGAAGCCGGGGTTGGCGTTGAATGTTTGTTGGACGATGTGTGCGGCCACAGGATCTACCGCGCCGTTGTGTGCGTGCAACAAGTAGCGCACTCGGAGCGGCTTGGCCTTGTTGATGGCGATTGGTTCGTGGCGGCAGAGCGACGCCCCATCCAGCCGTCTGACCGCACATGCCAATGCGCCGGGTAGCCGGGATTGGCGGAGTGATCAAAATACGTGATGCCCTCGGTAACGGCGACGCGTCCGCTGTCCTCGCGCTTGATCACTGCGCCGCTGTAATCCATCCACGCGGCCGACTGCCCGAACAACATTTCTTCGCCTTCGACCTCCTCGCTGCTGGTGATCTGTCCATCGCCCCAGTGGGTCGCGATGCCCTTGGCCAAGCGCACGGCGAGGAACCCGAAGTTGCTTTGCTCAAGCGTCACCCGGTTGCCCGTCGGCGTGAAGGTGGACTGCAGTTCCAGCAGCGTCTCGCTGCCTGACACGGGGCGAATGGCGGCGACCAGTTCCTGCTCCATCAATTCGCGGCCGGAGCCGGCGAACCAACCGACACGCGTGGCCATGATTGTCTCGTCTTCGCCGTCGGCGTAGGCCAGCCACGTTTTTTGGCGAATGCGTGCTGTCGAGTTGTCGCTCCAGAAATCTTCGCCATCGATTTTGGCATGGGTGAACCAGACCGAGCGGTGGTGGTCGTGGTTCGGCGCGCCGGGATGCCCCATGCGCGTGAGGCACTCGCCGGCCGGGCCGTTGAACGGAAAGAAAAACGGTCGGGGGTAATTCGGATTAAAATTCCAGCGCAATCGCTCAACGCCATCGACCTGAAAGGAGACTTGCTGATCCGGCAAGGGAACAATCTGGCACTTGGGAAACTGGTAAGCCACGCGCGACTCTCCCGCTGCAATCTCGCCGCGTCAAGAATGCGCCTTGCGCCGGGGGCTGAGCGGCTTTACGTTCCGGGCTTCGTCATTCTGCAACTATGAAACATGTCATTACCCTTATCGCCCTCGGCCTGTTTGGTTTGACCCAAGTCGGGGCCAAACCGAACGTGTTGTTCATCGCGATTGACGATCTCAATGACTGGATCGGTGTGCTGGGAGGTCATCCGCAGGCCCGGACGCCGAATCTGGACCGTTTGGCCAAGCGAGCCACGCTGTTCACCCGGACTTACTGCCAGGCTCCGGCCTGCAACCCGTCGCGCGCTTCGCTGATGACCGGCATTCTGCCTTCGACCTCCGGAGTGTACCTTAACAGCCAACCTTGGCGTGCCGCGATGCCAGATGCGGTGACGCTGCCGCAGCATTTCATGAAGCACGGCTACTGGGCCGGCGGGGCGGGTAAAATTTATCACGGGCGGTTTCCCGATCCGCCGTCGTGGAATAGCTACTGGCCCAGCCCGACGAAAAACAAACCGAACGACCCCCTGCCTACAAAGCGGCCAGTCAACGGGATCCCCAAGACGGCGCACTTCGACTGGGGTCCGCTTGATGTGCCGGATGAAAAAATGGGCGACCATCAGGTGGTCGATTGGGTGATCGGGCAGCTTGGCCGCCAGCACGACAAGCCGTTCTTCCTCGCCTGCGGCATCTACAAGCCGCACCTGCCGTGGTACATCCCGCGGAAATATTACGACCTATTTGACGCCGAAAAACTAACCCTTCCCAACGTACCGGACGATGACCTCGGCGATATCCCGGCCGCCGGTGTGAAGATGGCCCGACCGCAGGGCGACCACGCGAAAGTGCTCAAGCACGACCAGTGGCGCAAGGCGGTGCACGGGTATCTCGCTGCTGGCGCGTTCGCCGACGAGCAGGTGGGGCGCGTACTTGCCGCGCTCGACAAAAGCGGCCAGGCCGACAACACTATCATCGTGCTGTGGACCGATCACGGCTGGCATCTTGGTGAGAAAAAGCATTGGCGTAAATTCACTCTGTGGGAGGAGTCCGCACGCACGCCGCTCATGTTTGTCGTGCCCAAGGGCTTGGCCAAGCCGCTGCCGGGCGGCACCCGCGCCGGGGTGCAGTTGGGGCATCCGGTTGGACTGATCGACATTTATCCGACGCTGCTTGAATTGTGCGAACTCCCGGCCAACTCGGCCAACGAGGGTCGTAGTCTCGTGCCGCTGCTCATCGACGAAAAAGCCAAGTGGCCGCGCCCCGCGCTCACTACGCACGGCCGTAACAACCACGGTCTGCGCACACCGCGCTGGCGCTACATCCGCTATGCTGACGGCAGCGAGGAGTTGTACGATCACGAGGCTGATCCGGGGGAGTGGCGCAACCTCGCCGACAACTCGAAGCTGGCCGACACAAAGAAGCGCCTGGCCAGGTGGCTGCCCAACACCAACGCCCCCAATGCCGAGTACCGGAGGAGGTAGGGAGATTTACTTATGATGACAACGCGAACTGTTACCTTACGCATCCACCGGTGGCTGACCGGTTTGCTTTGCTTGACCCTTGGCTCAACGGTGTTTGCGGCCAAGCGGCCCAATATCATCATCGCCATGGCCGACGATATGGGCTGGAGCGACATCGGTTGCTACGGCGGCGAGATCGAAACGCCAAATCTGAACGGGTTAGCCGAGGGTGGCGTGCGCTTCACCCAGTTTTACAACACCGGCCGCTGCTGCCCCACCCGTGCCACCTTGCTGTCCGGAACCTACGCGCACCAGGCCGGCATTGGCCACATGATGAATCCTCGCAACTTGCCGGGCTACAAGGGCGATCTGAACAAAAACGTCCGCACCATCGCCGAGGTAATGAAGAGCGCCGGCTACTCCACATACATGGCCGGCAAGTGGCACGTCACCCCAAAAATTCAGCCTGGCGGCCCCAGGGACAACTGGCCTCGGCAACGCGGATTCGACCGCTTCTACGGCACCATCCACGGCGCCGGCAGTTTTTTCGACCCCAACTCGCTCACTCGGGAAAACACACAGGTCTC